>CALMDN010000261.1 GCA_937864935.1 uncultured Bacteroidales bacterium | reverse complement strand
CCATATAGCTCAACTCCATATTTGCGTTGGTCAGCTTCAGGATTGGATCACCTTTCTTCAGCATAGCACCATCCTCAACATAAACTTCCTCAACTATACCCCCCTGAACAGCATCAATGTAGATGGTGTTGCGGGGAAATACCACGCCGTCAACCGGAATAAACTCCTGGAACTTTCCCTTCTCAACGGTTGCTATAGACAGCTGGTTGCTGTCGACGTATAATTTGCTGCGGTTATCCCTGAGAAATAACAACCAGACAACAAAAAACAACAACAATACGATACCACCAATCAACAGGATTCTGGCAGGGGTCCATTTCTTTTTCTCAATCGGTCTGTCCATGAATGTGGGAGTTTAGCCGTAACACCTTTACGAAAACTATGCCAGCAAAATCAACTAATTAATTCATAGCAACTTACAACAAATTATCAATATTTAACAATTTGCTGTTGTTCAATGGCGTTCTTACGTTGTTCGTTTCCGAACATTGTTTGTATATTAGCTGATCAAACCTACGTGTTTTTATTCAGATATTCAAGGGCATGAAAATAGCCTGTCTGAAATAAGCGGTCAGGCATGTACTGAGACTTTAAATCTTAATTCCTGTAACCTGAGCGTTGTGAATCCGACTTATTGAAAGAAAATATATACAGTTATGAATAAAATTGAAGCCAGAATACTGATTGTTGATGATGATCAGGATGTTTTGCTAGCGGCAAAGCTCTTTTTAAAACAGCATTTCAGCGTGGTACACACTGAAAAGAATCCGGAAAACATTCCGGCGTTGCTGAAGAGCGACAATTATGACCTTATTCTGCTTGACATGAATTTTTCGCGTGATGCCACCAGCGGAAAAGAAGGATTTCACTGGCTTAACAAGATAATTGAGATAGATCCGCTTGCGGTGGTCATTTTTATTACCGGATACGGAGATATTGAGCTTGCCGTTCAGGGGATAAAAGAAGGGGCTACCAATTTCATTCTCAAGCCCTGGGATAACAAAAAACTGCTTGGTACCATTACTGCCAATCTGAAGGTGAGGCATTCAAAAGAAGAAATTGAAGACCTGAAAAGCAAGCAGAAAGTGCTGATCGCCAATCAGGACCAGGCTTACGGGAACCTGATCGGACAGTCGGCGCCGATGAAAAAGGTGATGGCTACGGTTGAAAAAGTAGCAAAAACCGAAGCGAATGTATTGATTCTGGGTGAAAACGGAACAGGAAAAGAACTCATTGCCAGGGCAATACACAAGGCCTCCGCGCGCCGTGATGAAGTTTTCATCAGTGTCGACCTCGGGGCCATCAGCGAAACCCTTTTTGAGAGTGAGTTGTTCGGATTTAAAAAAGGAGCCTTCACCGATGCAAAAGAAGACCGTGCCGGCAGGTTCGAAGCAGCCAACAAAGGCACCATTTTCCTTGATGAGATCGGGAACCTCTCCTTTACACTCCAGTCGAAGCTGCTGAGTGTAGTTCAGAACCGCAAAGTTGTCAGGCTGGGAACCAACCGTGAGATTCCCATCGATGTGCGACTGATCTGCGCCACCAACATGCCACTCTATCAGATGGTAAATGAAGGCAAGTTCCGTCAGGACCTGCTTTACAGAATTAACACCGTTGAGCTGCACCTGCCCCCACTGAGGGAAAGATTTGACGATATCCCCCTGCTGATTGAGCATTTTCTGTCCATTTATTGCAAAAAGTATAAAATGCCCATGAAGCGCATCAACCCTACCACTTTCAGGAGACTGGAGAAACACACCTGGCCCGGAAACATCAGGGAGTTGCAGCATGCTGTAGAGCGGGCTGTTATCCTGAGTGAAAGCAACATTCTGATGCCTCAGGATTTCTTCCTTTCACAGATCGATGAAAACGACAACCCTGATGATGCTGAAGACATCACCAACCTCGAAGAACGCGAAAAACTGCTGATCAGGAAAGTGATTGACAAACATGGCGGGAACATCAGTAAAGCAGCCAAGGAACTGGGTCTCACCAGGGCTTCATTGTACCGCAGAATAGAAAAACATGGGCTTTAAGAAATTCAGGCTCTGGGTTTTTATCCGGATCATGTTGATTACAGCAAATCTTTTTCTGCTTGTGATGCTGATCCACCGTGATCAGCATGAAATTACCTCTGTAATTGTCGGCCTCCTTGCTGTTGTTCAGATTGGCAGCCTTCAGCATTTCGTTGAACGCACCAACCGCAAGCTGACACAGTTTCTCGAAAGCATCCGACATTCCGATTTCAGCACATCGTTCAGTGATAAAGGACTGGGGCACAGCTTCGAAGGGCTCAACAGGGCCTTCAACGAAGTGATCAGGGAATTCAGAAAAAACAGGGCAGAAAAGGAAGAAAACTACAACTACCTGCTCACCGTTGTTCAGCATGTGAGCATCGGAATCATCGCCTACAGAAAAGACGGCAAGGTTGACATTATCAACAACGCGGTAAAGCGACTGCTGAGAATTACAAACCTCAAGGACATCCGTGATCTTTCCGCTGTAAAACCGGAACTTCCTTCGCTGTTGCTGAACCTGAAAGCAGGCGACAAACAGCTGATCAAACTGGTAATTGAAGATGAACTCCAGCAGATATTGGTTTATGCTACAGAATTCAGGATGAGGGGAGAAGAATTCCTGCTCGTTTCATTGCAGAACATCAGCTCCGAACTGGATGAAAAAGAGATAGAATCGTGGCAGAAACTGATCAGGGTGCTGACACACGAAATCATGAATTCAATCACTCCCATTTCTTCGCTGGCGGCAACGGTTCAGGAACTGCTGATTGATGAGGAGGAGGACAACCTGAACCTGAAAGAGCTCGACGAGGAAGATATTGAAAGTGTATACCAGGCACTCGCTACGATCAGCAGCCGAAGCCAGGGATTGCTCACTTTTGTTGAAACCTACCGCAACCTGACCCGCATTCCCCGTCCCAACTTCAGGCATTTCCCGGTCAGGGATCTTTTCGACAGGGCACAGCTGCTGTTGCATCCGAAAATTGAAAAAGCAGGAATCCTCTGTACCTCAAGAATTTTCCCCGAAGACCTCATGATTACTGCAGATCCTGATCTGCTCGATCAGGTTTTCATCAATCTGCTGCTGAATGCCATTGATGCAGTGAAAGACACTACTGCGCCGGCAATCATCGTTACAGCCTCGATGAACATCAACGGGAGGGTGAGCATCGACTTTGCCGACAACGGCTCGGGCATTAAACCCGATATCATGGATAAGGTATTCATGCCCTTTTTCACCTCTAAAAAAGAAGGATCCGGTATCGGACTGAGTTTATCACGGCAGATTATGCACCTTCACAAAGGAACCATTACCGTTAAATCAAAACCCAACGAAGGGGCCGTTTTTACACTGGTATTTTAACAGGATCACCGGCAAACTTCGGCATGCTAACTTTGTTTATTCAATAAAAAATGCACATCAAAACAGCGTCAAACGACTTTCCGATCAACGATCTTCTGCGCGGCAGGTGGTCGCCCAGGGCTTACAGCACTCAGCCTGTCGAAACTGAAAAAATAAAGAGCTTTCTTGAAGCCTCACGGTGGTCTCCATCGGCTTCCAATCAACAGCCCTGGCGGTTTATCATCGGCTTCAGGGGTGATGAAACCTACCGTAAGCTGGTGGATTCCATGGTAGAGTTTAACCGCTTATGGGCAGTAACTGCGCCGGTGCTGCTGCTTGCCGTTGCCAAAACCACCAACCACAAGGGAGACCCCAACACAGCAGCCATTTACGATCTGGGACAATCGGTTGCCCACCTGACTTTTCAGGCTACTGCCGACGGATTGTTTGTTCATCAGATGGGTGGCTTCGATGCAGCAAAGGCAGTGGAAGCTTTCGGTATACCCGATGAGTTCAGGGCGATGACAATCATCGCTGTTGGTTACATCGGTGACCCGGAAATACTACACGAAAACCTGCGGAAAATGGAAACCACTCCAAGAGAAAGAATAAAGATTCAGGATCTGGTTTTCAGCGACAGTTTCGGAAATCCCGCTGATTTTTTTCATGAACAGACCAATCAGCAATGAAACACAATATTATAAAAACACCGGTTCTGCTGTTGCTGCTGATTGCCTTTACATCCTGCAACAACCGTCCATCGGGAGAAAAACCTGCCGATACTGAGAAACAGACTAAACCTGAAGTATTTGTACCCGGATTCAACGCAGATTCAGCTTTCTATTATATTGAGAAGCAGGTTGCTTTCGGGCCCAGAGTTCCGAATACCGCAGCTCACAAGGCCTGCGCGGCCTGGCTCGAAAATACCCTGAAACGATTCACGAAGAATGTTGTGGTTCAACAGACCCGACTGAAAGCTTCCGACGGCACCCTGCTCGACTCGCGGAACATCATCGCATCGTTCAATCCAGAAGATAAATCCAGGATATTGTTGTGCGCTCATTGGGACTCCAGGCCCTGGGCTGACCATGATCCCGATCCGGCCAATCGCCGGAAGCCGGTACCGGCAGCCAACGATGGAGGCAGCGGTGTTGGCGTACTCCTCGAAATCGCCAGGCAGATGAGCCAGCATAACCCCGGACTGGGTGTTGATATCGTTTTGTTCGACGCAGAGGATTATGGCGATCATGAAGAATCTGAGGGCACCACCCAGGATTCCTGGGGCCTCGGATCGCAATACTGGTCCAGAAACCCCCATGTACCGGGCTATTCTGCCAGATTTGGCATCCTGCTCGATATGGTTGGAGCCGGTGGAGCCACATTCACCATGGAAGGCACCTCGATGTACTATGCACCAGAAATCATGCGCCGGGTTTGGGATGTCGCCCATAGGCTGGGTTATGAAGAATTTTTCCTGAGAAGGCAAACCGGGGCATTGACCGATGATCATCTTTACGTGAATGAAATTACCGGAATCCCAACAATTGATATTATTGACTACAACCCCGACCGCGAAAAAGGATTCTTCGACTACTGGCATACGGTAAAAGATGACATGTCCAACATCAGTAAAACCACCCTGCATGCTGTGGGCCACACTGTGCTCACTGTGGTGTATGAATCTGTCTAGTGTTATGTCAGGCGTAAAGTGTCGCATCGAAATAAATGAAAGTTTCAACGCTTAATTAGATTCGCTACCTTTTACCTGTCTGCCTATGGCAAACTGTCTGCCTGTATGCTCCAGGCAGACAGGGCAGGCTTTGGACTTTTTACTTTTTACTTTTGACTTGACTCTATTATGGCCATACAACGACGTGTTTCATTATTCATAGCCACCAGCCTTGATGGCTATATCGCCGACAATGAGGGCGGGATAAGTTTCCTGAAATTGGTGGAGGCTGCGGGTGAAGATTATGGATATGCAGAATTCTCCAACACCGCTGATACAGTTGTTCTAGGACGTAAGACCTGGGATACCCTTCAATCCATGGGCGTTGAGAACCCTTATCAGGATAAGGAGGTATTCGTCATCTCGCGTTCCGGAGCAGGAAAGCAGGGCAGTGTAACAATTACCCCACAGGATCCGGCCGAACTTGTGAAACAGCTTAAAAATCTTCAGGGCAAGGGTATTTATGTTGACGGAGGAGCAGAAGTAGTAAACTCACTGCTACGTGAAAAGCTGATCGATCACATGGTGATCTCTGTAATTCCTGTCATCCTTGGTGGCGGAGTCCGTCTTTTCGGAGAGGAAAATCCGCAACAATCATTAAAATTGCTGCAATCAAAGGCATTTCCCTCAGGCTTGGTACAGATGGAATATGCCGTTGAACACACTGTCTGATCAGAGCAGATCGTTGGCCAGATTGGCCAGTTCCGACCGTTCTCCTTTCTCGAGTCTCACATGGGCATAGATTGAATGGTGCTTTACCTTATCGATAAGGTAAGACAAACCGTTACTCTGGGCATCCAGGTAAGGGGTATCAATCTGGTAGATATCACCGGTAAAAATAATTTTGGTTCCCTGGCCGGCACGGGTTATGATGGTTTTGATTTCGTGCGGGGTCAGGTTCTGGGCTTCATCTACGATAAAGCAGACATTCGAGATACTTCTTCCCCTGATATAAGCAAGAGGCTGAATCACCAGTTTTTCGTTTTCCAGCGAATCCGTGATGTTTTTGAATTCCTTATCCTTCTCGCTGTACTGGCTCTGAATGAATTTAAGGTTGTCATACAGCGGTTCCATGTAAGGATTGATCTTCGATTTGATATCCCCGGGAAGGAATCCGATGTCCTTGTTGCTGAGTGGTACAATGGGCCTTGCCAGAAATACCTGCTTGAAGTTGCGTTTCTGTTCGAGAGCGGCAGCCAGTGCCAGCAGGGTTTTACCGGTTCCGGCGACACCCTGCAGGGTAACGAGCTTAACTTCCGGATTCAGAATGGCATGCATGGCAAACACCTGTTCGGCATTGCGGGGGGTAATCCTGAAAGCAGGCCTTTTTTCAAGGCGTTCAACCTTCTTTGTCAGTGCATTGTAAAAAGCAAGAGCTGATGTTGTGGTATTTCTGAGAATGTAATACTGGTTAGGAATCGGGTTTTTGACCCCGATGTCCTTGGGCAGACAGTACCCCTGCTGATAAAGTTTATCAATGATTTTCCCACTCAGGTTATTGATGGTTGAGATACCGGTATACAAACCTTCAACATCCTTGATCTTTCCTGTAAGAAAATCTTCCGCAGCAATATTGAGCGATTTGGCTTTCAGCCTTAGGTTAATGTCCTTGCTCACCAAGACCACCTTTCTGTCGGGGTACTCCTGTGTCAGGGCGAGGGCAGCGTTCAGTATCCGGTGGTCGGGTTTGTTATCATCAAAAATCTGCCGGGCATCCAGCTCACTCTTTTCATTCATCACCACCTTAAACTTACCGCCTTTCGATTTCACCAGGGGGATCCAGTCGGTCAGCATTCCGTTTTCAGAGAGTGTATCTATGATCCGGATGAACTCACGGGCTTCAAAATTCTTGGTATCATTTCCTTTTTTGAAGTTATCGAGTTCCTCAAGTACGGTGATGGGGATGGCAACATCGTTATCATCAAAATTGTTGATGCTGTCGTGGTTATAAAGTATCACTGAAGTGTCGATCACGAAGATTTTTTTTACACCCCTGACCTTTGCCGGTTTCGGCTTGGTGATTTCATGGTCATCACCAGGAAGATCACTGATGAGAGGTTCCTTTCTTGCATGGACAACGGGTTCAACCTTTGTTTTAACTGTTTTCCGTTTTGCCCTGACTGAACCAGCGTTTCCCTCTTCAGCAATTTCCGCTTTCACTTCTACCGGAACAGGAATAATTACATGTTCTTCTGGCTCCTGCATTGGTTTAGCTGTTCTGGGTTTCACGGTCCGGCTGGCAATTTTGACAGGCTTGACAGCCCTGACTTTTTTTTCAGCCCTGACCGGTTTTTCGGTTCTGGAAGATTTTTTGCTTTTCAGGGAAGAAATTGCGGGGGTTTTGATGAGGTCAGCAAATTCGTCTTTCAGTTTTCTCTTAGCCATAGTACGAAGTTTTCAGTTAAAACAATCATTTACAAAGCTGGGGCGTGCGAAGCAATAAACCTGTATCGTAATTCTCCACCCTGAGCGATTCAACAATGGAATTGAACAGCGTTTCGTCCATTTCCGGAGTGCGGCTCAGAATCCACAGGTAGTTCTTTCCGGGTGTAGAAACCACAGCCCATTGGTAATCTTTATCGAGTTTAACTATCCAGTAGTCGGCCCTGAAAGGCCAGAAAAACTGAACCTTCAGTTTGGTGTTGTGGCTGCCATTCACCGCGAAAGCTTTGCCCCGTATTCCACTTTCCTTGCCTTCAGCGCCGCCTTTTCGGCAGGTATTGTAAACCTCCACCGTTCCCTTTTCAGTCAGGGTGTAGGTTGCCGTTGTACAGAAACAGTTTTTCTGAAACCTTGCCGGAAAAGATGCCACATCATACCAAAGTCCGGCATACCTCTCCAGATCTACCTCTCCCACGGAAGTAGGCAGTACTTCACTTGTTTTACAACCGAACAACCCCAGAGTAACAGACAACATGATGAGAAAATGCTTCATAAAACGATCTCTGAGGTAAATTTACTTACTTACAAAACCTTTCCCTACAAAGGGGATCACAAGTAAATAACAAATTATTTACTGTATAAGTTATTGTTTTGATGGAAATTGCAGCCTTTATTAACAAAATTAGATCGACTGCCCTGATTTACCTTCTATTTTATCCGAAGGGTATGTAACTATGTGAATAAAAAAAAGGAGCGGAAAATTCGCTCCTTTGTATCGTATTGCATATAAACCCTTTACGACTTATCCTTGCTTCCCATCATGAGCAGTTCGTTAACAACCACTTCGGTAATGTTGTGGCTTTTACCATCCTTGTCGTTCCAGGTGCGGTAAGTGAGCTTACCTTCAATGGCAATCTCCTTGCCTTTTACAAGGTACTTTTCGCAGGTTTCGGCCAGTTTGCCCCACACCACAAGGTTGTGCCACTGGGTTTGTTTGACCTTCTGACCGTTCTTGTCGGTGTATTCATCGTTGGTGGCTATTGAAAGCCTGGCAATCTTCTTGTTGCTTTCAAGGGTTTTGACTTCAGGATCAGCACCAAGGTGACCGATTAACTGTACGCGGTTTCTTAATGAGTTCATGGCATTGATTTTTGTGAATGAATAATTGATTAATGATTGATTTATAAAGGATTAGATCAAATTTCAGGCTTTGGGCCCTATCATTACCAGTTCGTTCAGGGTGATTTCGGTGATGAAATGCTTGACATTGTCCTTATCGGTATAAACCCTGTAGCCAAGACGGCCTTCGATGGCTACTTCCCTGCCTTTGTTGAGGTGGTTCTCACAAACCTCTGCCAGTCCACCCCATGCAACCAGGTTGTGCCAGTGCGTCATTCGGACCTTTTCACCATTTTTGTCTTTGTATTCCTCACTCGTAGCAATACGAAACCGGGCTATCTTCTGGTTACTGCCCAGGGTTTTAACTTCGGGATCGGCACCCAGGCGGCCGATTAACTGTACGGAATTTCTCAGGTTGTTCATTTTTGTCGCTTTTTAAATCGTTAACCTTTGTTTGATTATCACACAGCCTGTCTGCCGCTCATCATCAGCAGATCGTTGACCGTAATTTCTGTTACCAGCCGGCTGTTTCCATCCTGATCGGTGAATGTACGGTAGGCAATCCGCCCTTCAACGGCAATCTCCCTGCCCTTCTGGAGATATTTACTGCAGATCTCTGCAAGTTTCCCCCAAACCACCAGCTGGTGCCACTGGGTACGAATGGCCTTTTCTCCCTTACTACCCGTAGCACGCTCGGTGGTGGCCAACGACAGACGTGCCATCACACTTCCATTCTCAAAGGTTTTTACTTCCGGGTCTGAACCCAGGTGTCCGATTAATTGTACGCGATTGTTTAACGCTTTCATTGTTTTAGGTTTTGCGCCTTCTTCAGGCCTGTTCAACATTTAACTTACTTCCTCTTTCCAACCCAGACTACTGGTGGTTGAACGATGTGGCAAAACTACAACCGGCTGAAAACCAGAGTCGGTGATTAGTCACTTACTTTCGGATATAATCGTTTGTAAACGTTTAAAAACGGATAATACTAAAATAATATATTCATATAATCTTCATTATCTGACATTTATAAAAATGGAATTCATGTAAATGACTATAATTGATTTACCTTTGAAGGGTACGTGACTTTTACAGGAATGCTTGCTATATTTGTAAATCAAAAAATCAGACCGGGTTGCCGATCTGTTATTCCCTAACGCTAACAATCCTTTACCATGGCAAAATCGATGGATGCAAAGAAGGAAGCCAAAAAAGCTCCTACAAAAACCCTCAAAGAAAAAAGACTTGAAAAAAAGGAGAAGAAAGCCAAAAACTAAAGCGGATGCGCTCTGGTTTTTCCGTATTCCTCTTTCCGGCTGATGAAAACTACAATCACAGGTAGCTTTCGTTGTTCCGGGCTTAAACGTATTTGAGTGATTAAAAAAATAGCAATGAATGTCCGATGTTTTGTACAATGGACAACAAAAGCCTTACGATTAACTTAGTTCGCAGATAACTGCTGTGGAATGAAAAAAAATGCGCTTATACTTCTCCTTGCCTTAACGAACATGCTGGTTGCTTTTGGCCAGAGCAATGATTATGCGGCTTTAAATCTGTTTGGGAAAGTAAAAAGCATGAGTGAGAAAACCTTTCGTCCGGATGAATCCGGCTTTGGATTCAACAAAAGTGAGCCGGTAAAATGGTTTTTGAACTCCTTTTCGGAAAAAGGAAACAAAATCCTTGATGTCAGTCTGAAACCCGACAGTTCCGTCAATAAAAAGTATACCTATACTTACAACGAGCAAGGGATCAGAGTCGGGATGACTGTTTATTCAGCCGGTGATCTGCTCATGTTCAGAATTGCGTATTTCTACAACGATAACGGCACCCTCAGGGAAGATATCAGTTATAACGAGCAGAACAAACCATGTGAGCGCAAAGAATATCTGTATGGCAGCAACAGACTGCTGATGGAGGAAAACACCATCAATGCTGAGAACAAACTGACCCAAAAAACCACATTTACCTATAATTCTCTGAATCAGGTAACTGAGACCAGTGATTACGATGGAAGTGGTCAGCTCCGTGAACGAACAACCTTCGCCTACGATCCTAAAGGAAATGTAGCCAGAGAAACATCATTTGATTCCTCAGGAACGCTCCTGAGTACGACTACCAATCTTTACGTGATGGATGAAAGAGGAAACTGGGTTAAAAAATCATCCTTCGTTAACAACAAACCTGTTCAGCTTACTGAAAGAAAGTTTCTATACTATTGATTTATTTTTGCCAGTTTGAAACAAGTTCATTTTTTACGAATTGTAACTCAAAACCTTTTTACAGAAAAACGAAACAGCTGAAACAGACTTGCAAGGCATCACCGACACTTTACTTATCAAATAATCAGATTTATATATGGTAAAAACATGTCTCGATTGCGGTGAACCGATTCAGGGCAGGGCCGATAAGAAATTCTGTAATGATCAATGCCGCAACAATTACAACAACCGGCTTAACAGCGACAGTAGCGAAACCGTCCGCCACATCAACAGCATCCTGAAAAAGAACAGACGGATTCTGATGGAACTGATCCCGGAAGATAAAATTACGGTTCACAAGGAGAAGCTCGCCAACCTTGGGTTCAATTTCAACTATTTTACCCACCTGTACGTTACCCAGAAAGGGAGCACATACCGCTTTATCTATGAATACGGTTACCTTGCCCTCGACAACGATTTCTATATGCTGGTGATCAGGGAAAAAAAATAGCATTCTTCCGTTCTCCTCCGGCAAGCGTCTGTGAATCAAATACCCATGCTGATTTGGCAGATGGGCCGGATTAATAAACCAGGTAACCGATTCACATGTTTATTACCTTTGTCTGAGCAGTGATCATGGGATCCTGCCCGGTTACTGATTTTTAACCATCACCCAGCCAATCCGCACCATGCCTCAAACTGATAAGAAGCTATTCCTTTTGGACGCCATGGCCCTGATCTACAGGGCCTATTACGCATTAAACCGCAACCCGCGCATCAATTCGAAAGGGCTGAATACCTCTGCAGTGCTCGGTTTCGCCAACTCACTGTATGACGTTATAAAGAATGAAAAGCCTACCCACATCGGCGTGGCATTCGACACCCATGCGCCTACCGTGAGGCATGAAAGTTTTGCCGCCTACAAGGCCCAACGCGAAAGCATGCCCGAAGACATTGCCACGGCAATCCCATATATCATCAGACTGATTGAGGCATTCAGGGTTCCTGTACTTGCTGTTGACGGGTACGAGGCCGATGATGTCATCGGCACCCTGGCCACCCAGGCGGGCGACAAAGGCTATCAGGTATACATGATGACCCCCGACAAGGATTTCGGGCAGCTGGTAACCGAAAATATCCGAATTTATAAACCGGGTAAACCGGGGGAGGATGCTGTGATTATGGGACCGGCTGAAGTATGCGCAAAGTTCGGGATAAAAAGACCTTCGCAGGTAAAGGATATGCTGGGATTGTGGGGAGATGCATCCGACAATATTCCCGGAATGCCGGGTGTTGGAGAAGTTACTGCCCGTAAATTGCTGGAGGAATTTGACACCATAGAAAACCTGGTAGCCAACGCCGGAAAAATCGACAAAGCGCCCATGCGTGAGAAGGTAATGGCATATGGAGAACAAGCACTGATGTCGAAGGAGCTGGCCACCATCATCCTTGATGTTCCTGTGGCTTTCGATGAAGATGCCCTGAAACTCACAGAGCCTGACAAGGATGCCCTGAAAAATCTTCTGGATGAGCTGGAATTCAGAACATTTGCCAAACGGGTTTTCACAGATCTTTCGTTAAGCAGCGGTGCCCAGGGAACCGTGGCGCCGAAACCCGGGGCTGTACCCGATCTTTTCAGTTCGGCAAACGAGCCGCTGCCTGCAGAAACCAACCTGAACACACTTGAGAATACCCCGCACATCTACCATCTGGCCGACACTCCGGAAAAAATAAATGCGCTTTGTGAAAAGCTGAAATCTGCCGGCTCTTTCTGCTTCGACACTGAAACCACCGGGCTCGACACCATCGATGCCGAACTGGTTGGAATGTCGTTTGCCGTTAAAGAAGGGGAAGCGTGGTATGTGCCGGTTCCTTCCGACCGCTCGCTGGCATTGCAGTTGCTGTCAGAATTTTCAGAAATTTTCGCTGATCCGGCCATTCCCAAAACCGGGCAGAACATGAAGTTTGACATTTCGATGCTTGCCGGCTATGGCATACAGGTTGAAGGACCCTTGTTCGATACCATGCTGGCCCATTACCTGATTGAGCCCGATATGCGTCACAACATGGATGCCCTGGCCCTCACCTATCTCAACTATCAGCCGGTCTCCATCGAAACCCTGATCGGGAAAAAAGGTAAAAATCAGCTGAACATGCGCATGGTGGATCTCGAAACCATCAAGGAATATGCTGCCGAAGATGCGGACATCACCCTGCGCCTGAGAAACAGGCTGGAACCCCTGCTCGAACAGACAGAAACCCGGAAACTCTTCGACGAAATTGAGATTCCCCTGATCAAGGTTCTGGCGGATATGGAACGTGAGGGTATCAGAATCGACACCGGCAACCTCAATGCCTATTCGGTTGAACTTGAAGCCGAGATACGGCAGGTTGAAGCCGGCATTTTCGGGCAGGCAGGCATGAATTTCAACATCGGTTCACCCAAACAACTCGGTGAAGTTATTTTCGACCGCATGAAACTGGCCGACAATCCAAAGCAAACCAAAACAAAGCAGCATTCCACCGGCGAAGAGGTCTTACAGAAACTTGTCAACAAGCATCCCATCATCCGGATGATCCTCGACTACCGTTCACTCACCAAACTGAAATCAACCTACGTTGATACCCTGCCCTTGCTGGTAAACAAAACCACCGGACGGGTGCATTCCTCTTTCAATCAGGCAGTGGCATCCACCGGAAGGCTGAGTTCAAACAACCCAAATCTGCAGAACATCCCGATCCGGACAGAACGGGGCAGGGAAATCCGCAAAGCCTTTGTGCCAAGAAATGAAGAATTCACCTTGCTCTCTGCTGACTATTCGCAGATTGAGCTCAGGCTGATAGCCCATATCAGCGGTGACAAAGCCATGCAGGAAGCCTTCAGGGCGGGGCTTGACATCCATACTGCCACCGCTGCGCGCATCTAT
The DNA here is from genome assembly GCA_937864935.1 of uncultured Bacteroidales bacterium. Lineage (GTDB taxonomy): Bacteria > Bacteroidota > Bacteroidia > Bacteroidales > Lentimicrobiaceae > Lentimicrobium. The sequence goes on along the minus strand of CALMDN010000261.1, from coordinate 1,011 downwards.
AACCTGGAAGTAGGCGAGGTAACCAAAGACATGCGCCGGAATGCGAAAACGGTGAATTTCGGTATTATCTACGGCATCTCAGCCTTCGGGCTCTCAGAGCAGCTGGGCATTCCACGCCGTGAGGCTGCTGACATCATCAGCCAGTATTTCGACAGATTTCCGGGCATCAGGCAGTACATGTCGGATACCATCGCTTTTGCGAAATCGCACGGCTATGTTGAAACCCTGAAAAAACGGCGGCGTTACCTGCGGGATATCAATTCTGCAAATGCCATCGTGCGGGGTTTTGCCGAACGAAATGCCATCAATGCTCCGATACAGGGTTCATCGGCCGATATGATCAAAATTGCCATGATTAACATCCGCCGGGAGTTCAGTCAACAGAACCTGAAATCAAAGATGATTCTTCAGGTACACGACGAACTTGTTTTTGATGTTTACAAACCAGAGCTTGAAATCGTGAAACCCATTATTGAAAGCATGATGAAGACTGCCCTACCGCTCGATGTGCCGGTGGAAGTTGAAATGAGCACCGGAAACAACTGGCTGGAGGCTCATTGAGATTTCGGATTGCGGATTTCGGATTGCGCCTGCCTGTCCTGATGACAGTCAGACAGGGATTTCGGATTAAAAGGCCTCACGCAAAGACGCAGAGACGCAAAGGATTTTTTAGATTCAGGCACCTCGCCTTCACCACGTATAAAATAGTGGATTACAACCATGGTCGAAGGGTTCGTCCCTCGTCCCTTTTTCGCGTCCCTCGTCCCTTTTTGATTTCGCCTGCCTGTCCTGACGACAGTCAGGCAGGGATTGAGGAATTGGAATTCAGCAGTGTTTTAGTACAACTTACTCTGTCGAAGCAGGTTAATCCCCGGATAAGCCTGATTTCATTTGCCCTCACTTAATCCATGTTATGCCTGCTACAAAAAGATTGAGTCCTGTGTACAACACTCAAACACACAGGCATTGCTCCAATGCTTGTCAGGTTTCGTTCACAAGCAGCAGATAATA
>CALMDN010000260.1 GCA_937864935.1 uncultured Bacteroidales bacterium | reverse complement strand
CAGAGAGATAACCGTGAGCCCGGCCACCACACGTCAATTCTGTGTGGATGTTACCGATAACTGCGGTAATACCCTCACCGATTGCCTGATGGTCAATGTGTTTCAGCTTACCGCAGATGCAGGAACCGACCCCGTAATCTGTGCCGGGCAGCCTGCTGAGCTTACAGGAATCTCTTCAACCGGCAGCGGGCTCTTTACCTGGACTGACGGAACCAACACCTACACAGGACAAACGGTGCAGGTGATGCCCGACGTAACCACCACCTATACCCTTACGGTAAACGATGGCTGTGAAGCGATGGATGATGTAACCGTGAATGTGAATCCTTTGCCTGTTGTAACCGCAACGGCTTCCTCGGGCAGCATTTGTCCCGATGAACAGATTACCCTTTCGGCCAGCGGAGCAGTTTCCTATGTCTGGTCGGCCGATCAGCCCGACAACATTCTGGCAGGGCACGAAACCGAACAGAACCCGGTGGCCGGCCCCCTCACCAACACCAATTACACCGTAACAGCCACCGATGCCAACAATTGTGTGAACACCGCCATGGTGAGCGTTGCCGTGAAAGAGCGGATGTTTGCTGATTTTGTCCTTTCCGGAAATGCAGTATGCGAAGGCAATGAAATTACGGTTACCTACACCGGTAACGGACAATCCTATGCCACCTACGACTGGAGCTGGGATGGCGGGGTTACTGCAACCACAGGGCAGGGCCCTCATCAGGTCAGCTGGACCGGTGCAGGCCCACGCACAATTTCGCTTACCGTAACCCAGCTCGGGTGTCAGAGTACCGAAGTGGTTGCAGGTGTGGAGGTAAATCCCATGCCGGTGGCAGATTTTACCTCGGGGATTACCAGTGGCTGTATTCCATTGACGGTGGATTTTACGGATGTTTCATCCAATACCGCTCCGGGTGTTTCGTATAACTGGGATTTCGGTGCTGCCGGCAGCAGCCTGTTGCAGAATGTGAGTCAGGAGTTTGGTGAAACCGGAAACTTCGATGTTACCCTCACCGTTACCAACCCGGGAGGCTGTATTGATCAGAAAACGGTGAATGCACTGGTGGAAACCTGGCCATTGCCTGTTGCTGATTTTGAAGCCACTCCCATGAACACCAGTCTCAAAAACCCGACCATCGATTTTCTGAGTAACGCCAGCGGTGACAATATCGTCCTGCAGTGGAACACCGGTGACGGAACTATCTATACCACTCCTCAGTTCTCGCATACCTATACCACTTCTGACTATTTTGACGTCTCCCTGCTCGTGACCAACAGCTTCGGTTGTGTCGACAGCCTGCACAAGGAGATATATGTTTCTCCCAAATACATGTTGCTGATTCCCACAGCCTTTACTCCGAACGGAGATGGCCGCAACGATAAATTTGTGGTGAAGGGCAGCGGTGTAAAGGAATACAGAATCAATATATACAACCGCTGGGGTGCCCTTATTTACACTTCCGGTGATATCAATGAAAGCTGGGATGGAAAAGTTAACGGAGCACCGGTGAATGCAGGGATTTACCTCTACCGGACCTTCTTCAGGGACGAAAACGATGAAACCAGCGAACAGATGGGCTCAATCAACCTGATGTATTGAGCACACGTTAACCTTGGTGGCGCAGGCAAACTTGTCTGCTTGTAGGCACAAGCAAACAGGCAGTTTAACCAACAAAGGGCTGCTGTTGAACCCGTTGAACAGCGGCTCTTTGCGTTTTATACAGGAATGATCCACCTGCAGCGGATCTGTATTGAAAAAATGGATTACCGGCTTGGTAGTCACCCCGAAATCCTGTAGGTTTGACCCTGTTTTCAAGAGAACAAAGCTATGGCAACAATCAAGCTGGCCATCAACGGGTTCGGCCGCATCGGCCGCATTACCTTCAGGGCCCTGATGAAGAAGAAAAACATTGCAGTGGTTGCAGTCAACGACCTGACCGATCCACAGACGCTGGCCCACCTGCTGAAGTACGATTCGGTTCACGGAAACTTCCCGGGCAGTGTTGAAGCCGGAGAGGACTTCCTTTTGGTGAACCGCAGGAAAATAAAGGTATTTGCTGAACCGGAACCCGGTGCTGTAAACTGGGGCAAACTC
>CALMDN010000259.1 GCA_937864935.1 uncultured Bacteroidales bacterium | reverse complement strand
CGATCAGGATCACGTTGTGGCCTCCTGCCGCCGCAATCTCCAGGGCCCGCTTGATGTTCTCCTGACCCTTGACATCCGAAAAGTCGAACTCATAATCGTTCACCTGTGCGTAAAACTCATCGCGGGTATTCACGATCTCGGGCTCAAGGGTGGCATCGCCGTTGAAAAAGTGGATCACGTCGATCATGTTTTCTACCCCAAAAACCTCCAGATCGCTCACGATGGCTGCTTCACGGGCATTCTGCTTCGGCAGTATAAACCCCTTAAAGCCCTGTTTGCGCGCTTCAATGGCGATGGGCAGGGCCCCTTTGATGGGCTGCAGGCTTCCGTCGAGCGAAAGCTCGCCCATGATGATGTAGTCGCCCACCTTGTCGCTTTTGATCTGCTCTGAGGCTGCAAGGATGCCGATGGCGATGGTGAGGTCGTAGGCAGAACCCTCCTTGCGGATATCGGCCGGAGCCATGTTGATGACAATCTTTTTGCCGGGGATGCGGTAGCCGATGTTGCGCAGCGCCGCTTCAATCCGCTGATGGCTCTCTTTCACCGCGCTGTCGGGCAGGCCGACCATAAAAAACTGAATGCCGTTGTCCATGTTGACCTCTACCGTAATGGTGATTGCATGGATGCCCATAATGGCGCTACCGAATGTCTTGATAAGCATAGCAATATTGAATAATGGTAAGGCAAGCGGATAAATGCGTTATTTTATATAGCAAACATAGGTGAAATTGGGGGAAATAGCAAATTCCGGACGAGAATTGGTTGCCGGAAGTGTTGCGGTGGCTGTTTCGCAACACCTGAAAATGTAAAAAAGTTGATAAGCGACATTAAGGTTTAATAACTGAAATTCGGACAGTCTGATTCGGTAAAAAGCCATTGCAATTTCCGTCATTATGGATCCTGTCCTGATTCGCAGCCTGAAAAGCAAGCAGACAACAATAGTTATTTCAGCTTCCGCTCTTTCAGCACCGCTTTCAGAGCTTTGTCGTTTTTTGAGCTGTTGGCCAGTTTATAGATAAAAAAGAGCGGGATCAAAGTGAGCAGCCCCAGCGTACTCTTCAGGATGCTCCAGATGATGATACCGATCATAAAACCGATGATAAAGGCATTCAGAACGGTTCTTGATTTCAGTTTTTTTGCTTCAGTCTTCAGTTCATCGTCCGTAAGATCAGCGAAATTTCTTTCTTCCATGTTTTTTACGTCAATGGTTATCAATAAAGGATTTATTTCTGGCATATACGCCAGATAGCGAAGCTGTGGTTTTATGGTTCTGCTATTTGCTGAAACAAGCCAGGTTGCGGATTTGTTTAGCTGAAACTACAGCCGGAGAACGAAACTTTTCGCGGCAGTACAGGCAGAGTGAGCTGTACCTTCGTGGCCGGGGTTGAATTCCCCTTTCATTCTTGTCATTCGCAGTAGTTGGTGCGCCAGACCGGAGATCTTAAGTATCTACGCTGACTCTGATCAGGTCGTAGCATCCTGTTTGATACCCTGCTCAAAAACCGGTAGGCTCAATTCCCTGTCAGCCTGAATGTCAGGGTCCCATCCTTCTGCAGACCTGTTGCCATTGCCCTTGCCTTAACATTCTTTGGCTGAAATTGTGGTTCTTTAACAGCCTGAACCTCAATAGTAGAATACATTTGACCGGTATTCATGATTCATTCACTTTAACCCATCCTTATGAAAAAGTCAGTGATGTTGTTGCTGGCAGCTGCCCTCTGTGCCGGACCACTGTTTGCCCAGCCCGGAAAAGGCGACTGGATTGCCTCGCTGAACGGAAGTTTCTCTGCCGCAGGTGTTAAATCAGACAGTTACAGGTTTCACAACCTGCAAATAAAGCCCGAACTGCTGAAAATGCTCAAGCACAATGTTGCGCTGGGCATGGTGCTGGGTATCGACCATACCATGATCTGGCGGAAGGATTTTCAGCCGGAGGTTGACCTCAGAACGCATGACCTTCATCTTCAGTTTGGCCCGGTGGTGAGGAAGTATTTCGGTAAGGGCAGGCTGATGCCTTATGCTGAGCTGAGTGCAGGGGTTGAGTACTCCATGAATTTCTCAAAATTTTCGGGCGAAAGCGGCTCAACCTACAGCAGTGCAGACGCCTTTATCCGCCCTGCCCTCGGGTTGAGTTATTGGATGAACGACAAGGTCAGTTTCAACATTTCTGCCGGTACAGACCTCCTGAAACCACGGTACCGCGAACTGCAGATCAACCTCGGCATCTCGGTAAAGCTGGGGAAGTAAATCTATTCCATCATTAATTCCCTGTTACAGCTTTGTAGTTCGGTAAAACTTTTCCCCGCACCTGTCTGCTTCGCATACAGGCAGACAGGTTGGTGCTCTGGTGTCAAAAAATCAATTTTCGGAGTGTACTCTGAAATGTAAGGAAAAGGAAGATTTTCTGCACATTTGCTGTCCGGTTCAACAGATTGGCTGTTTTGGTTGTTGTATGATACGGAAGAAAGCGGAATTTTTCACCGGTTGGCCGGGCAACCGGGCAAACCGAAAGAATATTCAGGCCATAGGTTTCCGTTTAATCATTGCTCATGGGTTGGATCACTGAAATTATCATTCATGAATGAGATAGAAATGTACATCGGTTCCTTTACCGGGGAGGTTCAGGAGCGGCTGAAAACGGTTTACAGCATTGTCAGGGAAAAGGCTCCCGGGGCAGATGAAAGCATGAATTACGGGATGCCGGCATTTAAAACGCATGGCAGACCCCTGGTCTATTTTGCCGCTTTCACCAACCACATAGGTTTTTATGCCACCCCCAGCGGGCATGCAGAGTTTGCCGCTGAGCTTTCGCAATACAAACAGGGAAAGGGCTCGGTACAGTTTCCGCATGATCAACCCCTGCCTGCTGACCTGATTGCCCGTATGGTGGAATTCAGGGTGTGGGAGAACGATGAAAAAGCCGCCGCTAAACGTAAAAAGGGCAAATAAGCCGAAACCTTTAAGCGCTGACAATTGTTAATATCCAAGTCCCCGGAGTGGGCAGGGTATTCTGAAGGATTTTGGCAACCGGTAAGAAATACGGGTACCCTGACTGGAGAACAAACGAAACCCGGGAATGAACAAATCAAAGCATCGCAGGTTTAATGCACCAATGAAAATGAATCCGGAAAACAGCAAAAATCAGCATCACACCGAATCACCCTGCAGAAAGGTGTGCCGCCTCGATGAGGACGGGATGTGTGTGGGCTGTTTCAGAATGCTTGATGAGATCGCCAACTGGCAGATTATGAACGGCCAGGAGCGTGCTGAGGTGCTCAGAAAGGCCCACCTGCGCATGCAATTGCGCGACCTGAAACTCTGATCTATTTCCTGGGTTTATAACCCGATTGCTCAAGTATTTCCTGTGAATCGGTCATGGCCATAATTTCTGCCACACCTTTCCCTGACTTTTCTGCATAAGCTTTTACAATCTGCCAGCCAACCCAGGCCCCGGTACGTGCCGGCGATTCCTGTGAGAAGGAGGCGGTAAACGGACCGTCGCTCATAAACATACTCATCGAACGGGCATCTTTCGAATAGAGCAGCTCATTTTCAATCAGAAAACTCCAGATGTTGTATTCATTGTCTTCGCACCATTTCAGTTGTGGAGCCGAATAGCCGATGATGAGGTTTTCTTTGGTTTCGGGAAGCATCAATCCGGCGAACCAGAGGATTTTTCCCTCTTCCGTCATGGCATCGAGCAGGGTAGGCGCCTGGTTGCCTTTCAGATACGGATAAGCCATTTCTTTCAGGCAATCGGGAAGGATATGGTCAGGCGTCAGCCGCTGGGAGATGTAATTGGGGATTCCTAGTGCCGGATAGCCTTTGTAGTCGCTGCCGAGGTACATATCGAGGGCGATGATGAGGGCTGAATCGGCATATTTCACCGGGTAGGCAAAGTCAAACCCACTCACATAAGTGTAAACCGCCGGAGCCCGGAAACCGGGCACCGCTTCGCTGATGCGGCTGAAGGCGTTGCTGAATTCACTTTCCATGGCTGAGAGGTCGGGATACAGTGTCATGCATTCGCGGTAGATCTCCTGATTCTGTGCATCACCTACAAATGCCGAAAGCTGTTCCAGTGCTTCGGGGGAGGTGTAATTCCGGCCAAGGAATACCTGGTAGTCCGTGGCCAGGGTTCTGAGTCCCGAAGCGAAATCCTGCTGCTTCAGATTGAACAGGGCTTTTTCATAGCGTTTGATGCGAAGGGGTTTGTTTTCGCCGTCCGCGGTAGCTGAAGGTGCGTTTCCATCGCTGGTGGCGGGCCGCTGAGTGCATCCGGCGAGCACCAGCAGGCTAGTTGCAAGAAGCAGGGATTTTCTGATTGGGTTCATCGGGGCAGATCTGGGAATGTTTATGGTTGGTTTCTTTGTGCAAAAACAATAGTGTCCGGGGAAAATAATTGATTTCCTTTGAACTGATTGATAATACTGGATTACAGCCATTATTCAAAACAGGTGCCTTACTTTCTTTTTTTGACACCAACACACGAAATCACCAATTTATTTATCTGATTTAGAGCGATTCCTGCCTGTATGCACAGGCAGACAGGCCTGCCTGACTGCGTCAAGCAGACAGGCCTGCCTGTAAGCACAGGCAGACAGGTTGGTGGCCTGGGGTTTTGGTGTCAAGGATTCTGATACTTTAACCGGACAATAATGGTGCAAAAAAACAAAAAACCCCCGACAGTAACATCAGGGGTAGCATAACGTTGTAAAATGTCTTTATAGTATTTTCCAGCCTACACTCAGGGTGAAGGTGTTGTTTTTAAGGTCAAAGTTGTCGAGTTTCGAAAAGTCGTTGAGCCCGATTTCGTACCTCAGGTCAACAGCAAACATCAGCACATCTACCCCTGCACCGAACTGGAATCCCCAGTTGAGGTCGCGGAGGTTGTCTTCTGTCAGGTTAATGTCGTCATCCCAGCCTTCGTCGAGTTCGATGGTTTTGTTGATTACCTTGTTTACGGAGGGTCCTGCCATGGCCCTGATGTTCAGAATCTTGGCATCGATCAGCTTAATGCCCACCAGCAGGGGGACATCGAGTGAGCCCACTTTTACCGTTCCGGCCTTCAGGTCGAGGTTGCTGTTGTGCATTTCGCCTTTACGGGTATTTACCAGCACCTCGGGCTGAAAATAAATCTTTTTGCCAATCCGTGCAAAAACGCCGTAATGCAGGGTGTTTTTCATTTCGGCTTCCAGTTCATCGATATCAGTAGAAAACTTTGAGAATGAAGCTCCGACCTTGGGCCCGATGGTAAATCCCGGAATCAGCTGTGCATAGGTAATACCCCCTGCAAACATAGCCACCGCAATTAAAATTAGTTTTTTCATGGAAAGCTGGTTTTGATGTTTAGACAAAGATAATGTGTAAAAACGGAAATATGTTGAATTTGTTTCATCAACCCGGGGGAAGCATCGTTTTTTGTACTTTCGCATTGGCTTAAGCAGCCGGGCTCTTTTGATCAACCAGTTCCTGAAAACAGTTTTAATAACCCCTGACTATGAAAACGAAAACCGCCGGAATTCTGCTGATACTTCTGCTTGCATTCTCTGGCTTTTACAGCGCACAGGCCCAGTACAAAAGCATATCTCTGGGCTTCAGGGCCGCTCCCGGGATTGGCTGGTTCAAAAGCGACCAGGAGAATTACAATACAGAAGGGGTGGTGCCCTGTTTTGCCTGGGGATTGGTTACAGAATTTTATTTTGCTGAAAATTATGCTTTTGCTACCGGTTTCAGTTTCGATTTTCTGAATGGCAAACTCAGCTATCCCATGATGGGGGTACAAAATGCCGGATTGCTCACCCGGAAATACCGTCTCAAGGTTCTGGAAATACCAGCCCTGATCAAGATGAAAACCAATGAGATCAATGGGTTACGCTATTTTGGCCAGATTGGTCTGGGTGGAGGGGTAAGACTAAATTCCAAAGCAGAGGATGTCTTTACTGAATCCGGTAAACCGGAACAAACCACTGATTTCAGATTGATTGACAGTCAGACGAGGCTTTTCAGGGCCTCGCTGATCGTGGGGGCCGGGGTGGAGTATCCCTTCGACAATTCTACTTCTCTGGTTGCAGGAATCAATTTCAACAATGGCTTCACCAATGTGCTGAAGGGCGACAACAGCGTAAATTCCTCACTTGAACATCACGGTGTGCCCAATTCGGTGGAGCTCTCCATTGCCATCATGTTCTGATCTGTTTTATCTGAATCTTTGTCCGATGAAGATTGCACTGGCTCAACTCAATTACCATACCGGCGATTTTACCGGCAACAGCAATAAAATCATTCAGGCCATCGGCCAGGCTAAACAAAACGGTGCCGATCTGGTGGTTTTTGCCGAGCTGGCCATCACAGGCTATCCTCCCCGCGACTTTCTTGAATTTGATGATTTCATTCAAAAGTCGGAAGAGGCTGCCCGGGAGATCGCCGGGCATTGCCAGGGCATCGCTGCCATCGTCGGTAATCCATCACGAAACACTACCGGCCGTGGAAAACCCCTGTTTAACTCAGCCTGGTTCCTGAACGAAGGAGAGGTAAGGCAGGTGGTGAGCAAGAGTCTGCTTCCCAATTACGATGTTTTCGACGAGTACCGCTATTTTGAGCCGGCCACTGAAAATCAGGTCGTAGTTTTCAAAGGAGAGCGGCTGGCGGTGACCATCTGTGAGGATATCTGGAATACCGGAGAATCACCGCTTTACCGTCAGTTCCCGCTTGACGGACTGGCACTGCAGCAACCAACTATCATCATCAACATTGCGGCGTCTCCTTTCAACGCTCATCAGGATTTGTACCGCAGGCAGGTGTTACGCGAAAATGCCCTCAGATACCGCCTGCCGGTGGTCTATGTAAACCACATCGGGGCGCAGACAGAGCTGATTTTTGATGGCGGTTCGATGGTGTGCGATGCCGGAGGCAATGTGCGTGAAACACTCGGATTTTTCAAGGAAGAACTGAGGCTGGTGGAGGTTGAAGCAACCTGGCTGGAAGCAGCCCCTGCACCGGAAATTGTGGTGCCTGAAAACATTCAGGACATCGGAAAGGTGCACGATGCCCTGGTGCTCGGTATAAGGGATTATTTCCGGAAACTTGGCTTCAGCAAGGCGATTCTGGGCAGCGGCAAGCTGGAAGTGGATCCGTTCACCTT
>CALMDN010000258.1 GCA_937864935.1 uncultured Bacteroidales bacterium | reverse complement strand
TTTTTGAACTTCCAGCAGGTCATTTGCCGGGTTTCAAGCCTGCGCGAAAGTTCGTAACTGGATATTCCGGGTGAACTGCATACCATCCAGGCAATTTCAAAGGCATCCGTGATCGGAATACGGCAACGGTGAAAAATGGTATGTGCAGTGGCTGATTCATCGGTCTTACAGCGGGTACAACGACGTGAATGGGGTGTTTTTCCCGAACAATAATTGGTATTGCCACATTTACGGCAAACATAACCATCCCGCCATTTTTCCTCGGCAATCACCGAAAGGCAAACATCAGCATCGGAAAAACGATCAGAGAAAGCTGATGAATCAAGAGATTTGAATAAATGCGATAAACTCATATTAAACAACTGTTTTCCAATGTTTTGAATAACAGATCGGAAGTAATTGAAAATAATTCTGGCACAAAATTAAAAAAAATAGTGATACTTATGCGATTTAAAATAAAATATCTTTATCTTTGCAGCGAAATTAATCATGAACCTTAACCACAAACTTATATGAGCACTAAAATTTTCACCATTCTGCTGATCGCAAGCATTGGTCTTATTGGTTGCGGATCTTCCAACGGCAGCAACGACAAATCGAAAGATTCAGGTAATACAGCTGCCTCCGCATCTAATGGCGGTAATGAAGAAACAGGCAAAGTTATTCAGATGAACAAAGCCATGTTCATCGAAAAGGTCTTCAACTATGAAGAGAATCCGAATGAATGGAAATTCCGCGGTGACAAACCGTGTATCATTGATTTCTACGCCGACTGGTGTGGTCCCTGCAAGAAAGTAGCCCCGGTAATGGCCGAGCTGGCAGAGCAATACAAAGATCAGATTGTGATTTACAAGGTCAACACCGATCAGGAGCGCGAACTCGCCCAGATCTTTAACATCCGCAGCATTCCTTCCATTCTCTATTGCCCGGCTCAGGGTCAGCCGCAGATGACCATGGGTGCATTGCCAAAGGCTGAATTCGAGAAGATGATCAAAGACATCCTGCTTGCTCCGGCAGCAGCACCTGCAACCCAGAACTAACCCACAGATTTACTTTTAACAAACACCATAATGGAACACTTAACATTGGAATCTTTCAAAGCAAAGGTATTTGACTTTGAAAAAAATCAGGATTGGAAATTTGAAGGCAAACTGCCCTGTATCATAGATTTTTATGCCGATTGGTGCGGCCCCTGCAAGATGGTTGCCCCCATTCTTGAGGAGTTGTCGAAAGAATACGAGGGCAAGATCAACATCTACAAGGTAGATACTGAAGTAGAACAGGAGCTTTCACAGGTATTTGGTATCAGAAGCATCCCCAGCATGCTGTTCTGCCCGGCCGAAGGTCAGCCCCGCATGGCACAGGGAGCGTTGCCGAAAAGCTCGCTCATTCAGGCCATCGACGATGTATTGCTGAATCCGAAAGCCAACTGATACTGTTGTTGATTTAATTTTCCTGCAGAAGCCCGGCATTCCCGGGCTTCTTTGTTTCTATCTTTGCTGCGGAAAACGATTCCCTCATGCAAAACCTGCCTGAAGTACTGCTGCCCCTCGCCTGCCTGCCTGATGTGGAATATTTCGTGTGGCTCAGCAACACCGCACAGGCCCGGCTTGAGATTCACGAGACCTATCCGAAACAGACCTGCCGTACACGCTACCGAATTGCTTCAGCCGAAGGAACCCTGCAATTGAGTGTGCCGGTCATCCGTCAGGACGGGAACCACACACCAACCAACCGGGTTTTACTGGCCGGCACCGACTGGAACAGGATACATTGGCGCACCATAGAATCGGCTTACAACAAATCTCCTTTTTTCCTCTATTACAAGGACGACTTTGAAGCCATTTTTGCCACCCCGCCAGCATTGCTGATGGATTTTAACTTCCGGTTGCTGAAACTTTGCTGTTCGCTTTCAGGAATCAGAACCACACTCAGCCCAACCGTAAACTACGAAAAGCAACCGGATAACTGTATCGACCTCAGACAAAGCTTCATGCCAAAGCAGCCGGTGAAACATAAAGGAAGCGTTGCTCTGTTCAAACCCTACATTCAGGTTTTCAGTGATCGTAACCCGTTCATACCCAACCTGAGTATCCTCGATGTATTGTTTAATCTGGGACCGGCCACAGCTGATTATCTGAAGCAGCACGAATTGGTTTAAAGCAGTTGATTGTGTCCTGCTGTCGGGAAATTACCCGGATGGTTGATCAAAGCGTCGGGTACCCAATGCGCACGTGATAAATACTCATCAGCTTCTTTTTCAGAATCTTCTTGATCCTGGTAATGTCTTTAAGGGTCAGGTCAGAATTCACAAACTGATTGGTTTCGATCTGACTGTCTATGATTTTTTCTACCAGTTGCGCTATGGAGGCTGCGGTGGGCATTTTCATGCTGCGCGATGCGGCTTCCACCGAGTCGGCCATCATCAGCACCGAGGTCTCTTTCGAAAACGGTACCGGTCCTGGATAGCGGAAAACCGTTTCACTGATCTCCTCATCCGGGTTATCTATGCGCTGTCTGTTATAAAAGTACTCAACCATCCGGGTGCCATGGTGGGTGCGGATAAAGTCAACCAGTACTTCCGGAAGTTTATGCTTTTTGGCTTTCTCGATGCCTTTGATCACATGGCTGACAATTATGGATGCGCTTTCCAGGTAGCTTAGCTCATCATGCGGATTGATTCCCGATGACTGATTTTCAATAAAATACATTGGCATCTCAATCTTACCGATGTCATGGTACAGGGCACCTGCACGAACCAGCAAAGTATTGCCACCTATTTCATAAACAGCAGCTTCGGCAATGTTGGCAACCTGCATGGAATGCTGGAAGGTACCCGGTGCATACAATGACAATTCGCGCAACAAGGGCCTGTTGGTATCGGAAAGCTCCATCAGGGTAACATCGGTAACCAGGCCGAAAACCTTTTCAAAAAGGAAGATAACCGGGTAGGAAAACAGCGTAAACAAGGCACTGCCACCGAACAGGAGCAGGGTATAGGATTCAAAGTTTTCCACACTGCCATCCTGAATCAGCAGCATGCCGGTATAGATCGCCGAATAAGTGACAAACACAGAAAGGGCTGTGATGAAAAACTGAGCCCTTCTGCGCAGTTCAGCGACGCTGATGATGGCAATAATACCGGTTATCAGTTGCAGAAAAATAAACTCAAATCCGTTGGGCACCATAAACCCGGTCAATACCAGGGTAACGATGTGAACGAACAGAGCCAGACGGGTATCAAAAAAGACCCTGATCACGATAGGAACCAGACAAAAGGGCAACAGGTTAATCAGATCAGGCTGTGAAGTAAGGGTTGACCCTGCAGCGGCCACCATCAGGCAGATGGTTAACAACAGGATCAGCAGTTTTTTGTTTTCAGCAAATACATCTTTCCTGAAGGATACCATAAACAGGATGAAGGCAATCATGGTGAGGGCAATCAGCAGCGACTGACCGAGCAATACATTGCCGTATTTAAAGTTGCTTCCCAGCCTGACCTCGTAATCGGCCCTCAGGGATTCAAGAATCTGGAATTTCTCGGCATTGATGAGTTCACCCTTCTGAATAATTTTCTCCCCGCTCTGAACCATCCCCCGGGAATTGGGGATTTCACTGATCAGGGCCTCTCTTGCTCGCCGGGTATTTTCAGCATCAAACACAATGTTCTGTTTGAGCGAATTCAGCAACAGCCCCCGAAGCATATCTTGGTGAGGTGAATTGCT
>CALMDN010000257.1 GCA_937864935.1 uncultured Bacteroidales bacterium | reverse complement strand
ATGATTTATTGCCCGGAAACACAACACTGGTAGCTGAATTGTCGGATGTGCTGAAAATCAGTACCGACAGTGCTTATCGCCGGATGCGGGGCGAAACACTGCTGGTGATTGATGAGATACTGCTTTTGTGTAACCATTTTAATGTTTCTTTTGATTCACTGAATCCGGCACACGAAGGCGTGGTTTCATTCCGGTATTCGAAAATGGAACCGACCCGCGACAGTCTGATCAATTACCTCACCGGCTTATTGAAGGATATTGAGGTTATCGGAAGGGCTGCTTCTGCCAGGATTACCTATGCCTGTGAAGACATTCCGGTATTTCACCATTACCGTAACCCGGTGATGGCCCGCTTCAAACTCTTTTACTGGATGCAGGCAATTCTCAATATACCGGAAATGGAGAACAGCAGGTTCAACAGTGCTGACTCTGACGAAGATCTGGGCAGCATCGTTCGGCAGATTTATGAAGCATATGCTGATATCCCTTCGGTTGAAGTCTGGACAGAAACGACCATTCAAAGTACCGCCAAGCAGATAGAATTCTTCTGGGAAGCAGGGAAATTTGCTTCCAAAGCCGATGCCCTGGCAGTTTGCAGCAGTTTCAGGGAAGAGATTTCCGGGATACAGAAGCAGGCGGAGAAAAGCACGAAATTGCCTGACGACAAAACCGGAATTCATGGTGAAGCAGTGAACTATCAGCTGTATTACAGCGACATTGAAATAACCAACAACAGTGTGCTGATTGAGGTAGGCAACCTCAGCAGTGTCTACCTTGGACACTTTTCTTTCAGCACCATGTCGACCACCAGTGAAATGTATTGCCGTGAAACCCGGAAATGGTTTGATACCATCATCCGCAAAGCCACCCTGATCAGCGGGGTATCGGAAAAGCTGAGATACCAGGTGTTCCGTAGGTTTTTCAACCAGATAGATGCACTGGAGCAAAGAATCAGTGAAGGATGATAACCGGATGATTTTTCAAACCATCTGTTTCTTTCAGGCAGAAAAAGAAAAATGTAACATTTCCATTCTGTGCCTATCCAATAGCCAGAACAGTTCAGAAAATGAAAGTCAGAGAAGAACAATTCAGGGACATTGTCGGCGAACACCAGAATCGTGTGTGGAATATCTGCCGGCACTACGCGCGAACCCCCGATGATGCGGGAGACCTTCAGCAGGAAGTGCTGGTGAATGTCTGGCGAAGTCTTGAGTCTTTCAGGGGAGAGTCTCAGCTAAGCACCTGGATATACAGGATAGCCGTTAACACCTGCCTCAGTTATATACTGAAAGAGAACCGCCGCTCTGCGTTCAACCTGTCGCTGGATGAGACCAATGTTTCATCGCTCATGGAGGAGGAGGGAATACTGGAAAAAATTGAAACAGAGCGCAAACTGAGTCTTCTTCACGATGCCATTAACCGTCTGACTGTGATTGATAAACTGCTGATTTCACTCGCCATTGAAAAAGTCAGTTCAAAAGAGATGGCTGAAATCATCGGAATTACGGAACCCAATGTACGCACGAAACTTCACCGCATCAGGGAAGAACTGCGCCACATACTGAAAGGAGGCTATGATGAATGAGAATACATGGAATGACAACGGAAGGCTGAAGGTGAACCCTGAGGACCTCATCAACCGAACGAAAGCAGAAGATCTGAAAAACAGCAAAACATTAAAGTCGCTCTACTACCTTTACCTTGGGATGTCGGTTTTCTACATCCTGTTGTTTGTCGCAAATCCCGATCCTGATTTAACAGGAAACGACCGTCTGGCAGGCTTGTGTTATGCTGCTGCCTTTGTCGCCGGAACTTTAATATTCCGCAGGGAATCCAGGTTTTTACGCAAGCTGGACTATACTGTCTCCCTGCTGGAACTGGTCAGAAGCATTGAAGCCCGTTACCGTTTTTTTAACTATAAATGGTTGTACCTTCTTTTTATCGTTTCTACGATCGGTGCAGGTTTATTCTTCTCCTTCCGGAACCCCGCACGCCTGGCCATGTTGCCGCAACCGGAGAAACTGTTCATCGTGCAGGCAGTCTACTGGAGTGTTATTTCCGTGGCTGCTTTCATAGGGTATTCCTTATGGAAAAAACGTTCTTATCCGGTTTGGAAGGACTCAAAGATCCTGCTCGGGGAACTTGAAGGCTGAAGAAGTGATATCTGATTATGGCAGGTTCAAAGAATTATTTAAGGAATGGCGCCGGGATCGTTGAGATTCCGGTTTTTTTTTGAATACATCATTTGTCTTAATTTCAGATCCGATCAGTTTGATAATTAATGATAACCGCCCGGATTTCCATCCTGGTGAACCCTGTAGTGCAGGAATAAACCATAGCATTTTACCGGAAATACTGAACCCATGTCTGACAGATTTTCAGGTTGTTAAATATTTGTTAAACCTTGTCCGGATATTAACATTACAGGTTTTTCCGGGTTAACAGTTCGGAATTTTCAGCTTGAATTCCAATAACTCAGATTTATCACAAAAAAATAGCCTTTATGATTAAATATTTATCGGTATTCCTTATTTCAGTTTTTTATCTGATCGTTTTTTCAAACAACCACTGTTCAGCACAGATTCCTGACACCGGATTTGGTGAGAATGGAAGTGCATTTACGGGTTTTGGTAATTACAACAGCTATTGCATGGCATCAGCCCTGCATGCCGATGGAAAAATAGTAGCAGCCGGATACAATGGCAATTCGACCAATGCAGTGCTGGTAGCTCAATACAACAGTGATGGCAGTCCGGATGTTGGTTTCAATGGTACAGGAATGTTGCAGTTCAGCTTTGGATCCACTTATGAAGAGGGCCTGGCAATAGCCACAACCCCTGAAGGAAGAACTGTGGTCGGAGGACTCTCTTTCGGAAATGCAGCGCTTGCAATGCTGAATCCGGACGGGTCTTTTGTTGAATCATTCAACGCAGGTGGTAAGCTTCGCATTTCTTTCGGAACAGGCAACGGATCAAGGATTGAGAAAATAGAGGCATTGCCCGATGGGATGATTCTTGCAGCAGGATGGGCTTATAACGGGACTGATTTCGATTTCATGGCGCTTAAGGTTGACCAGAATGGCATGTTTGATCCGGATTTTGGAACGGATGGCAAAGTAGTTGCCGATATCGGCGGATACGCTGATTATGGATATGATTTTGATATTCAATCTGATGGAAGCATAGTAATTGGCGGATACAGCATGGACGCACAATCGGTAAGCAGTTTTGCTGCCATCCGCCTGAATTCTGATGGAACGAAAGACAATTCGTTCGGTCAGAATGGCCGGTTTTTATTGTCCCTGGGAACGCTGCACAATGAAATTGATGCAGTCGAAATTCAGAGTGATGATAAGATTGTTCTTGCCGGAAGAACTGACTTCAACAGCATTGTCATCCGGTTGACCTCCGATGGTATGCCTGACAATACCTTCGGAAGTTCAGGTTATACCATCACCGATATCTCCGGTTCTGATGACCGGTATTTCGATGTGGCTTTGCAGCCTGACGGACGTATTCTGGCTGCGGGCTGGGTTTTTACAGAGTTCGGATTAACCGAACATGTTGTCGTCAGATATACCGAAACCGGAAATGTTGACAATTCATTCAACGGCAACGGAAAGTATGTCGTATCTCTGGGTGCAGGTGGCAGCTGGGCCAATCAGCTGATGGTACAGCCTGATGGCATGTTGCTGATTGGCGGGCAGGCATCCCTGGTTTTGCAGGGTTACGCCCATTTTGCTTTTCACAGGCTTGCCGGAGTAACAACAGGTACAGAAACGAGGCTTATGCCTGAAATCGCTGCGTTCCCGAATCCCGCAACCGATCTTATATTTGTGGATTTGCCGGATTATCGGGGTCAGGCATTGGCCAGAATATTTGATCAGTCAGGCCGGCTGTGTTCAGTTCTGGCAGTTGATCAGATGACCGGATCTATTGATGTAAAAGCGCTCAGATCCGGACTGTATTTTATGAGAATAACCTCCGGAAACCATTCCGGGATAATTAAACTCATTCGCTTATAGCTTTCAATCGTACACGGGGAGGCTGCCTGCGCAATATTGCGGGGCAGCCATTTTGTTTTTTCAGATCAGACTTTCGAAGAAAACCTCCACCGGATGCAGGGCTTTCCGGCCTGTACCATCCATAATCTGGTGACGGCAGCTGGTGCCCGGAGCTGCTATGACGGATTCACCGGGTGTCTTCCTTACTTCAGGGAACAGCACCAACTCGCCCACCTTCATGGAAACTTCGTAATGTTCAGCCTCATAGCCAAACGAACCTGCCATACCACAACACCCCGATTTGATTTCATCAACCTTATAGTTGACCGGCAATGTGAGCATCTGCTTGGTTGAAGCTGTGGATGCAAGGGATTTCTGGTGACAGTGACCATGCAGCCTGATGTTCAGCGGTTTTTCGCTGAACTGTTGCGCCCGGATATGTCCGGCTGCTACTTCGCGCATAATAAAATCGTCGAACAGCAGGCAGTTTTCAGCCAGTTTTACAGCTTCCTGCTTCATGCTTCCACGGGTCAGGTCGATGTATTCATCTCTGAAGGATAAAATAGCGGAGGGCTCGATGCCGACCATGGGCGTCTCATTGCTGATGACTGTTGAAAGGTTCCGGATGTTCTTTTCGGCGATTGATCTGGCTTTCCTGATGAGCCCCTTGCTCAGGAAAGTTCGTCCGCTTTCACTCACCGGTGCCAGGGCTACCCGGTATCCCAGCTTGTTCAGCGCTTTGATGGCGCTGATGCCAACCTCTACGTCGTTGTAGTTGGTAAATTCATCGGCAAAAAGATAGACGGTTCTTCCGCCTTCAGGGTTGTTATGGTTGCGTTTGTGCCACGATTTCAGGGTGGTCCGGTGCAACCTCGGGATTGACCTTTTCTTTGCAAAACCGAGCACACCCTTGATAAGCCCTGATGTAACCGGGTTGCTGATAAAGAAGTTGTAAATACCCGGAACCAGGCTCCCCAGCCTGTTGAAGGCTGTTATATAAGCAATCATGCGGGTTCTCAGCGGAATGCCGTTGGCATCGTAGTAGTGCTGAAGGAACTCTGCCTTGTATTTGGCAATATCAACGTTTGAGGGGCACTCCGATTTACAGCCCTTGCACGACAGGCAGAGATCCATGATCTCATAGATTTCCCTATGGTCGAAAGGGTTTGATTTTTCTGAGCGCGTAAGCATTTCGCGAAGGATGTTGGCCCTCGCCCGTGTGGTGGCTGTCTCGTCGCGGGTGGCCTGGTAACTCGGACACATGGTACCTGCGAAAACTTCAGACTTGCGGCAATCGCCCGAACCATTGCACTGCTCAGCTGCCCTCACAATCCCAAGGCTTTCCGAGAAATCGAAGACTGTCTCTATTTCACGGGTTACCTGGCCGGGCGAATACCGCAGACTGGCATTCATCACAGGTGTATCGGTGATCTTCCCTGGGTTGAAGATGCCTTCCGGATCCCAGGTTTTCTTGATCTCTTTCAGCAGCTTGTAATTGTGATCACCAAGCATAAGCGGAATAAATTCACCCCTCAGCCGGCCATCGCCATGCTCACCGCTGAGTGAGCCCCGGTATTTCTTTACCAGTTTGGCTGTTTCAAGGGCCACGGTATGAAACAGTTCCACATCGTGCGGGTCTTTCAGGTCAAGTACCGGCCTCAGGTGCAGTTCTCCGGTGGCGATGTGGGCGTAATAGACACAGCTGAGCCCCAGTTGTTCAAGCATGACCCTGAAGTCGTTCATATAATCAGGTAGAACAGCCGGGTTCACAGCGGTATCTTCGATTACAGCCACCGGTTTTTTATCGCCGGGAACATTCGAAAGCAGCCCGAGTCCGGCTTTCCTGAGTGCCCACACTTTGCTGATGTCGGCACCATAGACTACCGGGAAATGATAGCCAAAACCTTCTTTGCGCATATCGGATTCGAGTGCTGAAGCAAGCCTGTCGATCTCTTCCCTTGTTTCCATGGCAAGCTCTACTACCAGAATCGCCACAGGATCACCCTGGATGAAAAAGCGGTTTTTGCGTTGCTCAATGTTGCCCTTTGTTCTTTCAAGTATATAATTGTCAATCAGTTCTACGGCTACCGGTTTGTGTCTGAGGGCAATCAGGTTACCTTTAAAAGCATCTTCCAGCGAACTGCAATGGATACAGATGAGGGCTTTCTCTTTGGGTGGGAGGGGTACGAGGTTCAGTTTGATTTCGGTACTGAAAGCCAGTGTGCCTTCCGATCCAGCCAGCAGATTGCAGAAATTGAAATCCTTTTTGCCAGGGGTAAAAGGGGATGATTCCAGAAGCAGGTCGATGGCATACCCGGTATTTCTCCGTTCAATTTCCTGATCAGGGAATTGCTCTCTGATCTCCTGCTGGTTGTAAGGGTCGCCAAGTACTTTTTTTATGGTTTTGTAAAGTTCGCCCTCCAGACCAGGAAGGTTGCATTTCCGGTTGAACGCTTCGTTGCTTAAAGGTCCGAAGGTGGCTTCAGAACCATCGCTCAGCAGTGCCTTAATTTCAAGGGTATGATCACGTGTGCTGCCATAAACCAGTGAATGCGACCCGCATGAATTGTTTCCGACCATTCCACCCACCATACACCTGTTTGATGTTGAGGTTTCAGGGCCGAAGAACAAACCGTGCGGTTCTACCAGCTTATTTAATTCATCCAGCACTACACCCGGCTGAACCCTGACCCAGTGTTCCTCAAGGTTTAATTCAAGTACCCGGGTCATATATTTCGACACATCCACCACCAGACCATTCCCAACTACCTGACCAGCCAGGGAGGTGCCAGCCGTGCGTGGTATGAGGGGTATTTTCATTTTACGGGCAAACGTTATCAGGGTCCTGAGGTCGTCTTCATCCTTAGGGCGGCAGACCGCAGCGGGCATTTCGCGGTAAGCCGATGCATCGGTTGCATAGAGAATGCGCATGCTGTCGCCGGTGTACAAATCACCTTTGAGCTGCGCACTCAGTTCATTCCATTTGTTAACGGGTATCATATCTGATTGAATGATCGGAAGATTGGTGTGGCAAATATACCTGATCTTCCTTCATGTTGCCTTCAGGATGCAGCCGGATGAACGAATATCAGTTTAAAAGGTCTGACGAAGAGGTGGATTACCGTTTTATTGGTAACGGGGCTCTGCGCCCCAGAAGTTGGCAAACTCTCCGGCGTCTTCTCCGTAAGACTCCACAATGGTATCCTCTTTCATTTTGAGGGTACACTGCTTCCCGGCAATCTCTGAAAAGACGATGGAATACTCAACCTGTTTGGAGTCGATCATCAGTACACGGGCAAGATCATTCCCTTTGTCGGGCACACCGAGATTGGCATGACACACCGGGCAGAAAAAATCAATGTGTTCGCCTTCGGCATAGGAAAAACCGGGTACATGTACGATGGAGTAATTGCCCAGCTCGGGACTGAAAAGAACCAGGCCCTTGTTTCCTCCGGCTGTATGTGCTGAAAAAATTACCGAGTTTTTGATTTTCAGGTCGGCCCGGCAGGATGGACACAAAAAACGATTTTTCATATCAGGTAATGATTTTTGGTTGAGTTACTTTCCTGTACCAGCATAGTTTGTGCGTACCGGATTGAATACTGCTCAATAAAGTGTAGCAAATATAAGCATGCTTATGGTGAGAAACTCTGTTCGGCTGTTTTTTTCATCCGGAAATGCCTTGCTGATTGACGAAACTTTCTGGCAGCAGCAGCGGGGGCTATTCAGCCAGAGTCGTGCTTTTTAAGGTAGAGAAATCAAAAGCAGCAATTTTTCCAAGCATGTTTTTCAGAATTTCCTTTGTCCGCGCGAGCGAATTGTATCCGTAAATATCTATTTCTGTAAAGGCGTTTCCCGCGAACCTGAAATAGCGGGCATGGGTCATGATTTCCGTTTTGCCGGTAGGCCC
>CALMDN010000256.1 GCA_937864935.1 uncultured Bacteroidales bacterium | reverse complement strand
AGGGAATCCTGTGCTGCAGGGTATGGGTGTCGAAATTGGCATAGCGTACCTTAACGGTAATACAGGAGGTGAGTTTTTGCTTCTTCCGCAACTGATACGAGAGTTTTTCAACCATTTTGAGCAACAGGTCGCTGATCATGGCAATGTCGATGGTGTCATGCTCGAAGGTGGTTTCGGTACTGATTGATTTCCGTTCGGTGTAGGGCTCAACCGGCGTAGGGTCAATGCCGTTCGCTTTTTTCCAGATAACAATGCCGTTTTTCCCCAGCAGCCGTTCCACCATTTCAACCGGCATACGGCTCAGGGTGTCGATACGGGCAATCCCCATGGAGCGCAGCAGCCTGAAGGTTTTATCGCCGATACCGGGAATTTTGCTGATCGAAAGCGGGCTCAGAAAAGGCATGATCCGTTCGCGCGATATTTCAAGCTCACCATTGGGTTTGGCCTGCCCGGTGGCAATTTTCGAGACGGTTTTATTCACCGACAGGCCCAGTGAGATGGGGAGCCCTGTTTCCCGGATAATCCGCTGCCTGAGTTCGTGCGACCATTTTACCGCCCCGAAGAAACGGTCAATCCCCGTAATGTCGAGGTAATGCTCATCAATGGAGGCCTTTTCGTAAACGGGAGCCTCTTCAGCAATAATATCGGTTACCTGGTTCGAAAAGCGCGTATACTGCTCCATATCGCCCCGTATCACAACAGCATCGGGGCAAAGTGCACGGGCCATTTTCATGGGCATGGCAGAATGTACCCCGAAGGTACGGGCTTCGTAACTGCAGCCTGCTACCACCCCGCGATCCGACATGCCCCCGATGATCACCGGGAGGCCATTGAGCCGGCTGTTGTTCAGACGCTCAACCGACACAAAAAAAGTGTCGAGGTCCATGTGAACGATGGTTCTGTTGTCTCCTGGCTGAATCATAAAAAAATTATAGTCGTTTTGTAAAACCAAGGTTTTTTCACCTTACCTTTGATTAAAAATTAATCAAAATTCTGATTACAATATAATCATTGTTTTAATAAAACCTTCAGCAACATGAATATTTTTGCTTCAAACATTAAACTTTTGCGCAAAAGGCGCGGACGCACACAGGATGATGTTGCTTTTGCCCTGGACATGAAAAGGTCAACCCTCAGCGGGTACGAAAACGAGGTTGCCCAGCCCGGTATCGATGCACTGCTTTCTTTTTCAAAGTATTATGGCATTTCGGTTGATACGCTGCTGAAGGTTGACCTGTCGAAACTGTCGCAAAGCGAACTGGCACAGCTTGAGAGAGGGTACGATGTGTTTATATCGGGAAGCAAAATCAGGATTCTTACCACCACGGTTGATAACAACAACAACGAGAACATCGAAGTGGTCAACCAGAAGGCCTCGGCAGGGTACAGGGTAGGTTTTGCCGATCCAGAATACATCAAGATACTTCCCACGTTTCAGATGCCTTTTCTTTCGAGAGACCGCAAGTACAGAACCTTCCAGATAAGCGGCGATTCAATGCTCCCCATTCCCGACGGCTCGTGGGTTACCGGTGAATTTGTTCAGAACTGGAACCTGATACGCGACGGAATCCCTTACATTGTTCTTACACTCGACGACGGAATCATGTTCAAGGTTGTTACGAACCACCTGAAGCAGGATGCAAGACTTACCCTCCACTCGCTCAATCCGTTGTACGAGCCCTATGACATTGAGATCAGGGATGTACGCGAAGTCTGGAAGTTTGTGCACTACATCAGCAGTCAGCTGCCCGAACCCAACCTCCCGCGCGAAGAGCTTGCAGCCACTGTTGCTACCCTTAAAAAGGACCTCGAGAAGCTTAAAAAGCAGGTGGTCGCCCCGCAGATACTCCGTTTGCCATTCGATGAAGCATGAAACCTGTATTCCGGCTGAAGCATCCCGGTTTCTGTGCTTCAATACGGGAGAATCGGCCTGTCTTTTTTGCACCGCAAGGCAAATTCAGAATAATCTGCATGGATGCAAATGCTGTATTCTATTGTCATATATTTGATATATAGCATCTTACACCTATTTTTGGATATCAGGACTATAATGCAATAAAAATCGCGTATTCGTCCGGTATTTCAGCAAAATTGCTTACCTTTGCACCTCATTTTCTGAACTTAAAGTTGAATTGGTCTGATGATTAACATTACACTGCCCGATAAATCTGTACGGCAATACAACGAAGGCACAACAGCACTTGAAATTGCCCGGAGCATAAGCGAAGGCCTTGCCCGCAACGTGCTTTCTGCAAGTGTGAACGGTGAGGTATGGGATGCAACACGTCCCATAACAACCGATGCTGAAGTGAAGTTGCTTACATGGAACGACCCGGAGGGGAAGGCAACCATGTGGCATTCATCGGCGCATCTGATGGCTGAAGCCATTGAAAGCCTGTATCCCGGAGTAAAATTCGGAATAGGTCCCGACATTGAGAACGGATTTTACTACGATATGGACTTTGGCGACCATGAAATATCGGCCGACGAACTGAAAGCCATTGAAGATAAAATGCTTGAGCTGGCCCGCGAAAAACAGGCGTATGTGCGCCGTGAAGTTTCGAAAGCTGAAGCACTGGCTTACTTTACCAATAAGAATGACGAGTACAAACTGGAGCTGATCACCGATCTTGAAGACGGGCAGATCACCTTCTATGAATCGGGCAGCTTTACCGACCTGTGCCGTGGCCCTCATCTGCCCGACACCAGCCCGATCAAGGCAGTAAAATTGCTGAACATTGCCGGTGCCTACTGGCGTGGCGATGAAAAACGCAAGCAGCTGACCCGGATTTACGGAATTACCTTCCCGAAACAGAAGGAACTTACCGATTACCTCGAATTGCTTGAAGAAGCCAAGAAACGCGATCACCGTAAGCTGGGCAGGGAACTCGAACTGTTTACCTTCTCGCAGAAGGTTGGTTCAGGCCTGCCACTATGGCTGCCCAAGGGAGCCCTTCTGCGCGACAGGCTGGAGCGTTTCCTGCGCAATGTCCAGCAGAAGGCCGGTTATCAGCCGGTTATCACCCCGCACATCGGGAACGTTGAGCTCTACAAGACTTCCGGACATTTCCAGAAATATGGCAAAGACAGTTTTCAGCCCATTTCCACCCCGATCGAAGGCGAACAGTTTATGCTTAAACCCATGAACTGTCCTCACCATTGTGAGATATACAGTTCAAAACCCAGGTCGTACAAAGACCTGCCTATCCGTTATGCTGAGTTTGGTACCGTTTACCGCTATGAGCAGAGTGGTGAGTTGCATGGTCTGACAAGGGTGCGCGGGTTTACCCAGGATGATGCCCACATTTTCTGCATGCCCGATCAGGTTAAGTCAGAATTTCTTGCTGTGATCGACATTGTACTCTACATTTTCAAACTTCTTGATTTCAAAGATTTTACAGCTCAGATTTCACTGCGCGACAAGGTGAACCGTGAGAAGTATATCGGCAGCGAAGAAAACTGGGAAAAAGCTGAGAATGCCATCATCGAGGCTGTTAAGGAAGCCGGCTTGAATGCCGTGGTTGAGTATGGTGAAGCTGCATTCTATGGCCCCAAACTTGATTTCATGGTGAAGGACGCCCTGGGCCGTAAGTGGCAGCTGGGTACAATTCAGGTGGATTATAACCTTCCTGAGCGGTTTGAACTCGACTAT
>CALMDN010000255.1 GCA_937864935.1 uncultured Bacteroidales bacterium | reverse complement strand
CGCGCCGGTCGCCGCCGGCGAGCAGTCCGGGCATCTCGACACCGTACTCGACCGTTGAATTCCTGTAATCGCACGAGGTGATCAGGGTGTTGATGGTGGCATTCAGCTGTTCCCATTCGTAGTTTTCGAGGGTGCCCTTTCTGAGTTTGTCTCCGGGCAATTGTGCCTCGGCAGATATCAACCTGGTAACCAGCTGAATGCTCGACATTTCAAGCGAGAATACCGCAATGGGGTGCTTGAAATCAACGGCGGCATTTCTGGCGATGGTGAGTACGAAAGCTGTTTTTCCCATTCCCGGACGGGCAGCAATAATGATGAGGTCGGAGGGCTGCCAGCCGGCAGTAACGCGGTCGAGCTCGGTAAACCCCGAAGCTACACCATTGAAATTGCCCGTCTGATTCCGGGCTGCTTCAATCTGTTTCACAGCATCCCTTACAAGCGAGTGCATGTCGAGGTAGTTGCGCCTCATGTTGTTCTCCCCAACGCTGAAAAGCTGGTTTTCGGCCTTGTCGAGCAGGCTGAATACATCGGTGGTGTCTTCGTAGGCATCCCTGATGATTTCAGAGGAAATGCGGATCAGCTCCCGCTGAATAAACTTCTGAAGGATAATGCGGGCGTGAAATTCAGTGTTGGCCGAAGAGGCTACCCTGTTGGTGAGTTGGGCAAGGTAAAACGGACCACCGGCAGCTTCCAGTTCGCCTGTAAATTTCAGCTCATTGGTAACAGTAAGAATATCAATGGGTTCTGTTTTTGCAAACAGACGCGTAATCGACTGGTAAATAATCTGATGCGCCTCTTTGTAAAATGCATCAGGCCTGATCACATCAATGATGGCAGCCAGGGCATCCTTTTCGAGCATGATGGCTCCGAGTACCGCTTCTTCAAGGTCAGTGGCCTGAGGCGGAACCTTCCCGTGCTCAAACATATCGCTGATGGGCTGAACCCTGTTCGGCTTTTTTCTGCGACTGTCGCTGATCGAATTTTTAATCTCTTCCATTCTTCAAAAATAGGAAATCCGCCCTTAGTTTATGCCCGGGGCTTCACAATTAGTTATAAACAAACAGGACTTTTCCGGCATCGCCGATTGCGAAGCCCTGATTCAGCTACTTTTAGTAATTTAGCAAACCGTTTGACTTAAACCGGAAAATCGGAAAACCTCACCGTTAACAGAACCCGCTATGCGTTTTTTATCTTTGTTTTTATTGCTTTTTACGGGCTATGCGACAGCCTTTTCCCAGGACAGCCTTACCATCAGCGGTAAGCTCAACGGAACCTATAAAACTGCACAGAGAATCGCCTTGTCAGACATCACGGTAAATCCCCCTGTGTCGGTCAGTACCATTGTTTCTGATTCAGGACTGTTCAGTTTCAGGGTGCCCGGTACTGTTCCCGGAATCTACAGGCTTTTCATCACGTCTGACAACTTCATCATGCTGATACTAACAGGTAAAGATGTTGATTTAAGCCTGAATGCAGAGAAACTCAACCTCAACCCCCTGATCCGGGGTGCGGAAGATACCCGTTTGCTCTATGATATTGCCGTTCAGAATTCCGTTTTTGACAAAAAGCTTGACAGCCTCAACAAGGCATTCTCTGAAGCCCGCAAAAACCCTGATCTTGCAGCAAATCTGCCGGTTATTCAGCAGGATTACGAAAAGACTTCTGCGGAACAGCGCGACTTTTTAAGCGGGATTCTCAGGGCAAACTCCACTTCGGTGGCCTGTCTGTTTTTTATCGAGAAGCTGAGCATCGACCAATACCTTGATCTGTACACCGATGTTGCAGAATCCCTGTATAAGAAATATCCCTCCTTCAGGATGATCGCCGAACTGAAAGCAAAAGTGGATACGGAAAAGCTGCTCATGCCCGGTAACATGGCGCCGGAAATCACCCTGCCCGACACCACCGGCAAACCGTTCAACCTCTCATCCCTGCGTGGGAAGGTGGTGATGGTCGATTTCTGGGCCTCCTGGTGCGGGCCCTGCAGAAGGGACAATCCGGAAGTGGTAAGGATGTATCACCGGTTCAGGGAGAAAGGATTTGACATTCTGGGCGTTTCACTCGACCGCGATGCAGCTGCCTGGTTTGCCGCCATTAAGAAAGACAGCCTTACCTGGCACCACGTAAGCGATCTCAAATACTGGCAGAGTGCCGGGGCCAAAGCCTATGGGGTTACTTCAATTCCGCATACCGTTCTCATCGGTGCCGATGGTAAAATCATCGCCCGCAAACTCAGGGGTAAAGAGCTCGAAGCCAAGCTGGAAGAGCTGTTCGGAGTTGAGTGAGACTTTTATTTAACCCAACGCTTGCTAAGGAGCAGGTTTCTGATCACCTTTGTCCGTATAACCCGGGGACCAGCTACGAGATCACTGAAAGTAACCTCGTAGCTGGTCCCTGAAGTTTGCCCGAAAGTTGTGTATATGATTTACATATTGACAAATCTGGTTACATAATCCCCGTTTCGGGAAGCAACAGCAATCACATAAACTCCTGATGCCTGAGGTGCCTCGAAACGGAGGGTGCCGTTTATCGTTCTTTGTAAACTGAGGATGATACTATCCCAAAAAGTGTGTAAAGTGAGATTTTTCTAAATTTAAGGTTGCGAAACTTAAAAATTTAGAAGATGAAAAACCTACACTTTACACAAGAGCAAGTTACAAAGATTTTGGAAGAAATCGCCTTAAAAG
This sequence comes from uncultured Bacteroidales bacterium, assembly GCA_937864935.1. Taxonomy (GTDB): domain Bacteria; phylum Bacteroidota; class Bacteroidia; order Bacteroidales; family Lentimicrobiaceae; genus Lentimicrobium. Next base: position 164 of record CALMDN010000255.1, on the reverse strand, counting down.
AAAATGGGTTGCAGGAACTTCAGAAGCTCAGTCTGGAAGCTATGATGCGCGCAGAGCGTGAAGAACACAACTCAGCAACAGGAGACATGAGTAATGGTTATCGACCACGTAGGACATTTGGGCGTGGTAAGATATTAGAGCTACGAGTACCAAGAAGCCGGAAC
>CALMDN010000254.1 GCA_937864935.1 uncultured Bacteroidales bacterium | reverse complement strand
GAGCTATACGGTTGATGGAGGCATTGCCCAGAGCTATACGGTTGTTGGTCAGAATATTACACTTGGAAACACTTATTCATTTACACACCCAACAGCTATTGTTCTTCAGGATATCGGCAGTCATGAAATCGTAACCACTGTTGACAATGTAAACGGTGGCACCGATCTCGATCCTTCCAACAATACACTTAGCAAAACAGTGGGCGCTGTGACATTTGTCCCCACCAAGAAGGTACTTGCTGAGGAAGCAACCGGAACATGGTGCGGATGGTGTGTCAGGGGAATCTGTTTCATGGATTACATGGCAGAGACCTATCCTGAGACCTGGATCGGTATTGCAGTTCACAATGGTGATCCGATGGTGAATGCGGTATATGATGATGCCATTCCCGGAATCATTCCCGGATTTGCGGGTTATCCGAGTGTTACCTCTGACCGTACTGCCGGTGATTCTGATCCTTCAGAACTTGAAGCCGGTTACCAGCGCAGGCTTTCAGCCATCAGTCCTGCAACACTGGATATTGTCAACTACGCCTGGAATCCGGATACCCGCCTGGTTGAATTTGATCTGCAATCGGAATTTGTTGCCGACATCAATTCAGAACTTCGTTTCGGGGTAATCTTTGTTGAGGACAGTTTAACCGGCACCACTTCCCAGTGGAATCAGGCCAACTATTATGCCGGCGGAAGCAACGGCGCCATGTGTGGTTTCGAAAGCATGCCTTCGACCATTCCTGCTGCGCAGATGCATTACGACCATGTGGCCCGCGAAATCCTCGATTCACCCTTTGGCACCGAAGGCAGTCTCCCTGCTGAAATTGCCCTGGGATCGGTGATCACTTACCATTATTCCTATACCATTCCCGAAGGATGGAATTACGACAAGCTTCACATCGTCGGATTCCTGCTTGATATGACAACCGGAGAGGTAATGAATGCCAACAACGAAATCAGTACCTATGTCGGTATCAACAGCCCGGTTTTTGAGCAGGGGGTATCGGTTTATCCGAATCCGGCCAACGATTTTATGAACATTTCGTTTATGCTTAACCAGCCTGAAGTAGCCGGAGTGGAAATTTTCGATCTTTTCGGAAAGAAGGTGGCTGCGGTAACAGGGCATGAATATGCTGAAGGACAGAACCTTATCCGCATCAGCAACGAGGGAATTGCCAACGGGATGTACCTTATTAAGTTACAGATCGGCAACAGGGTGATTACCCGCAAAATATCCGTGATCAGGTAACCAGATCTGAATGGTTTCAAGAACCCGGACACCCTGTTTGTCCGGGTTTTTTTTATCTCTGTTAACAGAAATTTATGGGTTTTTCTGTTTAAATAAACAAGGATAAACCAGCTTCATGCTTACCTGCAAAGGGTTTTAAATACTCAGAGTCTGTCAGAATTTCAGATTTACGGAGTTAGACAGAATATACACAGTTTTCAGCGCTGAACAGGTATCAGCCATCAGGAAACGTGTTTGCTTACCAGTTCAATCAGGTCGCGGCGCTGGAAGGGTTTGATGAGGTAGTCGCTCACGCCGGCGTTCTGCATTTCACTGCCGGCTTCCGGTGAAATGTTTCCGGTAAGCATAATTACAGGCAATTCATGCAGTTTTCCCGATGGGTTGTTTCGGATCTGGCGGGTGAGTTCAAGTCCGTCCATCTGCGGCATATACATATCGCTCAGCAGGATGTTGTAGCTTTCTGTACGCAGTTTGCTGAGTGCATCCAGCCCGTTGTCGGCCACATCCACAGAAACATTGTCGTGCTTAAAGATGGATTTAAGCAGCATCACGTTAAAGTAATTGTCATCGGCCACCAGGATTCTGATGTTTTTATCAGGCAGAACCGGCTCATTTTCAGCACTCAGGCCAACAATCTGCTGAATTTTACTGATGGGATAAGGAATGGTGATGGCAAACACACTGCCATGTCCGGGCTTGCTCTGTACGCTGATTTCACCTCCCATCTGTTCGATCAGTTTTTTTGTAACTGCCAGGCCCAGACCGGTACCAATGATCCATTTTTCAGGTGTTTCGGAGTGTACGCGCGTATATTCGTCGAAGATGCCGCTTATTTGTTCGGGAGCTATCCCGATTCCGGTATCTTTAACTTCTATGTTTAATTTCGCATAACCCTGGCTTTCGGTTATCTGCGAATGGATGCTGACTTTGCCCTGATGGGTATATTTTATGGCATTGCTTACCAGGTTGTTGAGCACCTGTTTGAGCCGGATTTCATCACCGATCAGCACGAACGAAGTTCCGGTATGCTTGTAGGAAAGGTCGATCGACTTATCAAGGGCCATTTTTGAAAATGACTTAATCACCTGCTGGATGGCATCACCGGGTCTGAAGGGGTTGCTGAGGAACGACATGCGCCCGGCATCAAGTTTCGAGAGGTCAAGAATATCGTTTACTGTAGCCAGCAGCATTTCGGAGGATGACATTAAGCCCGACAGGTAGTTTTTCTGGTCGTGGTTCAGCCTGGTTTGTTCAAGTTGCTCGGCAAATCCGATAACCGACGAGAGCGGCGTACGGAATTCATGGCTCATGTACGATAAAAACCGGCTCTTTTCCTCTGCCTGCAGAAGCGCCTGTTGTCTGGCTTCAAGGATGTTCTGCTGATAACGCTGGTTCTTTCGGAGGGTGATGATGGTTAAGACAGCCAGTGGTAATGAAAGCAGAATAATGATCAGCAGGGTTTTCTGAAGTATGTCTGATGAACGGGCAATGGTTTCAGAGGAACGTTTCTCCTGAGAAGCTTTGCTTTCGCCGGTGATGGACTTTATGGAGTTGAGTATGGACCGGATTTCGCTTAAAACATTGTTGTTTAGCCGGATAAGCTTTAGTTCCTGGATGCGGAGTTCATTGCGTTTCTCGAGCTGGCTTGCCAGTTGCTGTTCGTAGTAACGGTTGGTTTTACTGATGATTTCTGTTGCGAAACTCTTGAGGCTTAAGGTAGAATCACCGGATTCCTGTTCACCGGCTGTTGGGGCAGACCCGGATTTTACCACCACTTTGGTATTGCTGGTTACCTGTTCTTCTTCAC
>CALMDN010000253.1 GCA_937864935.1 uncultured Bacteroidales bacterium | reverse complement strand
GTTGGTGGCATTGGCTCCGATATCACTGAATTTGGTAATGTGGATGTCAATACCCGATTGCCTTTTCCAGGTTGCATAGGCCTGAAAACTGGTAACAAAATTATCCGGCATGATGCAGAGCATCACATCATGCCCTTCTTCTGCTCCCCGGTATTGCGACTGCAGCATCTCATCATAATTCAGGATGGTACTCCGGTAGATTTTTCCAAAGGAGGGCGAAATTTTCTTTCGGGCAGTTAATTTTGGGTTAACAGCCACCCCTTTGTTGTACTTTACCCTTATTGTTACCGATTCCGCAACACGGATTTCGTTTCCTGAAGCAAGATACCTGACCGGGAAAACCGAAACACGGGCAATCCTGAAATCCCTGAAGACCGAAGGTGGATCCAGGGCAACAAGGTTTTCAGGAAAAATATTTTTTGAAGAATAGGCTTCCGGATTCTCAATCATCGCTGATTCAGTTTTTCCTTCCCATTGACTCTGAAGAGCGGGAGCGATGCGCAGGTTGCTGAAACTGTGGACAAACCCGGTTTCAACTACCTCTATTGATATGCCTGCCTGTTCAGGGACTGCAAGAATATTGGCAACAAACGGCAGAGCCGGATTGCCCTTTTCAGAAAGAAAAGTACCGGACATCAGATCAATGTGCTGATACGTTCTGCCCTTTTCATTGACATTGCTGAGGTCAAAACCAGCGATTTCAACCTTAAAGGTGGTTCCCTGTTCATCGCTGCTTAAGACAGTAATTTTGGGCGGAGTATTGGCTGCTTTGTTTCTGTTCAGTGAAACCCACTCAGCCCTGAGGACATGCGTCAGTATTGCTGAAAAAAGCAGGAGGAGGAATAATTTTCTGGCCATAAAAAATGCGTTGATATGAGAACAACATCTGTGGATAACAAAACCAGTCTCAAATATAAATCTAATTTGAAGATAAGTACCCACAATAAGACACGAATTGTGCGATTGGTTGCTTACTTAACATAGGTTTTCTTATCTACCTGAAAAGCAGGCTGATAGGTAGGGGTGACCTGTTATGCAGATATTTACCTGGGTGGATTTTGTCAGAATGTGTACGAAAGGTTAACGAATAACGAATTCACTGTCAGAAATTCGTTAACGTTGCCCATGTTTGACTCGTAGTGATATTTTACTCCCACTCCTATAAACCCGGATTTGCCTGTTTTGCAGCTTAACGATGCCTGGGCAAGTAGTCCGCCAACAACCGGAGGAAAAGTGCTCCCGATGAATTCAGAAAAGTAGTGATACTCAAGGTCTTTGTTCTGGCTGGTTACAATGCTCAACACTCCGCCGATTCCAAGCGATGGTCTGAGCTTATCTGAATTGAAGGTATACTTCAGACTCAGTGGGACGGATACCAAAGATAACATGGTTTCCACATCCAGTTTGGTTGCCCTGATGTACTGGTCGCTGATGTATCTGTCATCAAACGGATTGATGTAATAGATTTTATCATTGTAGGTAACCATCTCTGATTCATTGTTGGATTCACTGTTTTTAAAGGTGTATTTGTTGTTGCTGCTGTAGCTGATTCCGGTTTCAATGCTGAACCGTTCATCGGAAAAGAACAGGTGCCTGAGATTAACGGTGAATGCTGCATTGTAGCCGGGACTAAAATCGGTGACCAGTCTGTTGGTGAAATTCAGTTTCCTCAGGCTCAGCCCGCCGTTCAGGGCAAATTCTGCTTTTACCGGCTTGAATTGACGCTCGAAAACAATGCAGCTTTCCTCCGGACAAGCCAGTTCATGGTATTGCTTGGCCAGCCTGATCAGCTGTTTAGAGCCCAGTTCGGTTTTTTCAATGGCAGGCAGGAGTTCAGGATGGCTGTTCATGATGTACCTGAGCTTGCCCTTGTGCCTCGACTTTGCATAGAAATGACCGCTGTCGGTATGCAGTATGCGCTCTGGTTCGCTCAGCTCAACCATCCCATCCCTTTTTGTTTCGGCGAAGTACCTGGTTCCTGTATAATCGGCAAGTGCATAAATACTGGCGTGTCCTCTGATCAGATACTCCAAGAATACCTTGTCTTCTACTCCATCCTGCATAACGGTTTTCGAGATGTAAAACTTACCTTCTTTAAATCCATATGCTGAAATTTCAGCCGGAGAATAATCCCTGGCCACCGTTTCGCCATCCTTTTTAAATGTGCATGAAATCCAGGTTGTTTTTGCCGATTTATACCGCAGCAATCCCTGAATGGTGTCCTGCTGTGTGGTGATGATGTACCCGGGCCTGAATTTTTCCTGCGACCAGCCTGGTTTTACATTCAGGATGAGAATGACTATCAGTAGTATCTGTCTGTATTTCATTTAGGTTGTTTATTAAAAGTTTAAGTAATGTATTCCTGAGTTAATTGGCCTATATCTAATGGTAAACTGTTTTCACGATTCAAATTTAGAACCTTTTCATCACCACCCAAAAAATATCAGTCTTAGTATACACTACTTCATGCAAATTGTGGTGAATACCGGATTGGCAAAACCGGATTTTAATTCAGAACCGTTTAACGGGATGCCACTTAAGCTGTTATTTTTTAAGTTATCTGAACTTTGTGATGGCATTGCCGTTGTATTCTATATATAAATATTTAAATATAAGATGAAGCCTATAGCCAATAAATTGCGTTCTGTCCTTGCCATTCCTGTAATGCTGATGATTTCATTCGTTTTCGTACAGGAAACCCGGTCTCAGGATTTTGTTTATCATTGGGGCCATCCGTCTCCTCAGGGCAATCAGGTGTATGGCATAGCCTTTAAAGACAACCTCAAAGGCTGGGCAGTGACCGGCTGCGGAAGTATACTGGAAACTACCGATTCAGGGGAAAGCTGGGCCATCATCCGGCCGGGTGACAGTTTATGCACAGATTTTTATGATATTCTGATAACCAATCAGGGTACACTCATTGTTTCCGGTGACCAGGGTACCATACTGAGGAGTATCGATGAAGGTGCCAGCTGGAGCGTGATGAACCTTGATGGCTCGGGAAGACTTTATGACCTTACCGGCATCCCCGGGGGAGGAATTTCTGCAGCAGGTCAGAACGGGATGGTCATGGTTTCGTCCGATGATGGAATTACCTGGGAAGACCACGGGCCCGGAGGAACGGGCTATGCGCGGCACCATCTCTGGAAAAGTGCAGATGAGGCTTATGTAGTCGGTTATGATATGTTTTTCAGAACACTGGATGGTGGAGTAACCTGGACAGAGATTCAGGTGCCCTATGTTTTCGGCGTGAATGAAGTATATTTTATTGATGAGAATACGGGTTACGCGGTTCAGGATTTCGGATACTGGAAAACCACGGATGGTGGTGATCAGTGGTCGTTTACTCAGCAATTCTCCGGAATAGATTACCGGTTCAGGACACTGATCCTGGATGAACTCCATTGGTTGTCGGTTACCTTCGGTGAAGGATCTGAGTTGTGGGAAACCACGGATGCGGGATTGAACTGGACCATGATTTATGACAGGAATTCAGCCGCATCAGCCTGTCTGGTGAGAAATGGAGACCGGATATTTTTCGGCACAGAAATCGGCGACATTCTTTATTCAGACGATGAAGGAGCCAGCGTTGTAAACACCACGGAAAACCTGGCTGTATTTCCGTCTGCCCCTGTAACTGTGATCGGAAGCAGGGCTGACGGAACCTTGTTTGCAAACAACCAGCCCAACTCAGGAACCGCAAACCAGACCTTTTACCAGAGCGATGACAACGGTGAATCGTGGTACGTTCCTTCTCAAACACCCGGATTGCGCTGGATTACCGACATTTCTTTTTATGGCAACCAGTTTGGCCTTGCCGGCTCCTATCAGGATATCCGTTACACCCACGATGGCGGCAACAGCTGGGGCAGTGCCACTTTACCAGCCGATTACCGCGTGGTTAATTTCGCCATGCCGGCATCTGACCGTTTTTTTGTGGGAACATATACAATTGCATCCGGAGGAGGTGGTAATGTTTATCGCAGTACTGATCAGGGTGTAACCTGGTCAGCTGTCGGTGGGGGGCTGCCCGCAAACGGACTATACCTGGCTTGTGTTGCTTTCCCCGATGCGAACCACGGCTATGTTTCATACGATGTTAACAACGTTTCGTTTTTTTACAGTACCGCTGACGGAGGGCTAACCTGGGCACCCCTCACCGGAGTGAGCATCAATGGTTTTATTACCGATATGTGCTGGCTTGATGCAAGCAATGGACTGGTCGCTGTTTTAGGAGCCGACGCCGGTGTTCACCGTACTTCTGACGGAGGTTTGCACTGGACAAAAGTTTCTGATACAGATGTAAGACATTTTTCCAAAGGGGCCGGCAACAGCATCGGAGCCGTGTATCCGGGCTTCAACGGATTCACGGTATCCACCGATGGTGGCTTCAACTGGACAACTTATACGGTGCCGTTTTCATCGGTTTCTCCCGGCGGAACAGGTAGCGTTCATTCAATTCAGGCAATCAGCGGAGGCTATGTGCTCGGTGGTAGTTCCAACAGGTTGGTGGTCGCTGAAGAGGAGACTGCCACCGCAGTTTCCGGCAAGCCTGTGCCCGGAGAACAGCCTTGCATCAGGATATTGTCTGTAAGTCCGAACCCGCTCATTGATAAAGGAATGCTGAAATTTCAGCTTGAACGGAGTTGCCTGCTCACTGCAACAGCCACAGACCTGAATGGAAACAGCACCTTCCTTTTCAGGAAGGATTTTCCGCAGGGAACCCACGAAATCCGGCTGAATAGTGAACAACTGGCAGGTAAATTAAACACAGGGGTGTGTTTCCTGACCCTCACATCCAACGGTCAGTCCGACACTGTGAAGGTTATCATTTTCTGATATTGTCAGCCGCAATAAACACTTTCAGGGAAACTGAATTGCTCCGTTCATTTTTTACCGGAAAAACCGGTGAAAATTGCTCCTGTGCAGAACGGTGGCGGAGCTATTCCTTTAGATTGTTGGTTACATTGTATTCTACCGACTGTATGGTAAATCTGGCATATTCGAATTCACCATCGGGGTAGTGCCAGATGGCAGAACCAAAACCCGGCAACCTGTATCCGCCGAAGTTTTTGTATTCTGATACCGGTGTGGAGAATCTTTGCTTTGTCATCGTTTTTCCCGAAAGGGCATAGCGGTCATCAGAGATGAAATTGATAAGCTGGCCTTCGTGGTTGAAGATCAGCCTGGCGCCCACCGTGATGCCATTGCATGTAAAGCGGGCTGTAGCCGACAGACTGTCTGATTCCACCCACTGTACCCGTTCATCCATCAGGCTTGCAGGAGCCAGCAGGCACATATCGTTGAACAGGGTCACCGTTTCTGCCTGATTGAGTTCCCTGCTGCTCAGGTTTACAACAGGAATCAGCCCGAACAGACGGACCTGCATGCTGGCATGACCGTTTTTATAAGCATGGTAGCCGGGAACAGGGATCCTACTGAAGATACCGGTCATGTAAAACAAACGGGTGGGAGTTTCGAAAAAGTTATACTGCTCGGAGGAGATAGGGAACCAGTCTTTGCCTTTTTCGCGCATCTGCCCCGACATGGTGATTCTTACATTGCTGATTTCAGGTTTATTGAGCACACCGGTGTACCTTAAATACCGCTGAACAGGCAGTGGGAGAGCCGCAATACCGGAATCATGGATGATGTTGCGGTGGTGAATTGTTGAGCCCGCAAGTGCCGTTTCGTAATCCAGCTGGTACGAACGGTGAAATTTCCACATGCCAGCTCCGGCAACTACGAAAACAAAAACCAGCAAATTGGCAATGGTACCATATTTCGCATCACTCCAGCTGTAAAGGATGATTACCTGGGAAATGAGGACTGCGGCCAGACCCGCGATCCACCAGGAGGGATGATTGAGGTAGATCAGAATGGCTGCAACCGGAAACAACAGGCCACAGATCAGCCATAAGGTACCTGCCGGCAGTGATATCGGTTGCTTCAACTGTGCAACGGCAGCGGAATTAAGGGATTTGATAAAACCGAGGAAGTGAATCAACCCGTGAAAGAGAATGAAAAGGGCAACCATGATTTTCATAAGGAAGTTCTTTTTTCGTGGGCAAATCAACGGACAAAAACGGGAGTATCATAATTGAATCCGTTGAACGGCTCTTTTCCGGAGCTGAATCAGGTACCTGACTGATTGAATCTTTTAGCCGGCAGGAAAACAATAAGGAGGCACTAAGGCCTCCTTACCGGCCCGATTTACATCATATACGGAAATACACCAACCAGAGAAATCCGGATAACGATGCTGCAAAGCTAATGAGCAGCATACGGAAGGTGAAATCTTTTCCTGCGAAACAGCAATACGGAATGGCGAGCTGTACATTTTGCAAGGTGAACCGAAAGCTGGTATTACAGCAGCCTTTACACCTGTGTCATTTCATCAATTCTGTCCACGACTGCCTGAGCTGGCTGAGACAGGCGGAACAGACGCCGTTAATGGTGATGGCAGAACATTGACATTATAAATCTACTGCCCTTACTCATATTTGAGTGAGATGGCAGGGTTTGCCTTTGCAGCACTTACGGCCCTGTAGCTGATGGTGGCGATGGCGATGATCAGTGCGACAACAAAACCAAATGAATAATCCGTCCATCCGGGATGGATACGGTAATGGTATTTGTTCAGCCAGTTGTCGGATACCAGGTAGATCACGGGCATTGCCGCAAACAGTGCGAGAATGATCAGGGTAATGATATTCCGTGCAATCATAAACCATATTCCGGTTACCGAAGCCCCGAATGTTTTCCGAATGGCGATTTCGCGGGTTCGCTGCTGTACAGTATAGGCCGTCAGTCCATAGAGCCCGAGCGAGGCAATAAGAATGGCAATGAAGGTAAAAACTATGGCCAGCCGCGCATTCTGCTGCTCGTCTTTATACATCATTTCTGCATCCTTGTCCATAAAGAAATATTGCATAGGGTCGCTGGAGGCATATTGCTCCCAGACTTTTTCGATGGCCTGAAGGGTGTTTTTCCCTGCCGAAGGTGCCAGCCTGATACTGATGTATCCCCAGCGCACATCATCGTTGCGGAACAGCATGATGTGCGGACTGATCTCGCTTCTGAGCGATTCAAAGTGGAAATCGTTTACCACCCCTATCACCGGTGCTGTTCTCTTCGTGTCTTCTGAATCGCCCGGAAGTATCACCCTGGTCTCAAATGGATTCCGGAGCTGAAAGTCTTTCACAGCTTCTGCATTGATGAGGCAGGCTTCTTTATCGGTAGCATTGCCCGGATCAAAAAAACGTCCGGATTGGATGGTATGTCCGTAAGTCTTCAGGTAGTCGTAATCCACCCTGTTTGTCTGCATCAGGAAGGTCTCATCCGGTCGGCCCTTGATCATATAGCCGTTGTTGTTGTTGCTGTGTCCGGGAACAGCCGTGGAAGCAGATACTGAAACAACACCCGAAGTTTGCAGCAGGGTGTTTTTGAAAGATGGAATGTTGTCACCCAGGGCTTCGGCCCGTTTGATCACCAGCACATGTTCCTTGTCAAATCCCAGGTCTTTTGTCTGCATAAAGTTGATCTGCCTGTACATAATCAGGGTGCCGGAAATCAGCACGATAGAGATGGTAAACTGGACCACTACCAGCACACTGCGAAGGTTGACATTTGCCCTGCTCTTGGTAAGTCTGCCTTTCAGTACCATGTATGGATTGAACGAAGAGAGGTAAAATGCCGGATAACTTCCAGCCAGAAACCCGATAAACACCGCAATCAGGATCATTGCAGGCAAGGTATACCAATTGGAGAAGTAACCCACACTGAGTTTAGTATCCAGCAGCTGATTGAACCAGGGAAGGCTGAGCTCGGTCATCATGGTGGCGACGATCAGCGACAGCAAAGAAAGCAGAATGGTTTCCGTGAGAAACTGGCCGATGAGTTTTCCCCTTGTGGAGCCGACAACTTTTTTGATTCCTATCTCTTTGGCCCTTTTCGAGGCGTAAGCTGTGGAAAGGTTCATAAAGTTGATGGAGGCAATGATGACAATCAGCACGGCAATACTACCGAAAATCCAAAGGTATCGTGGGTCGCCGGCCGGTTTCATGTCCTGTTGAATCGTCGGGTCGAGGTGAACCTCACCAAGTGGCTGAAGATAGATGCTGTAACGGTTGCCTGAGGCAAAGAAATCAGCCAGAGTGATGCCAAGGTACTGCAGGATCTGAGGCCCGACATATTTGACAATCAGGCTGTCGATTTTAACGTTAACCGATGCAGGGTCGGCATCAGGGTAGAGCATAACATAGGTGCTGAAGCTGTTTGAAGTCCACTGCTGATCCGATGCCCTCGGGTTGGTGGTAAAGGAACCGATCATGTTGGCTTCAAAATGACTCGCGTCCGGAATGTCGCTGAAAACACCGGTTACCCTGTACAGGGTAGTATCCGTACCTACTTTCAGCAATTTGTCAAGGGGATCCGCATTGCCGAACATTTTGAGGGCAGCGGTTTCACTGATTACTACGGTGTGGGGAGAAGCGAGGGCACTTTTAGCGTTGCCCCTCAACAGCGGAATGGAGAAAAAATCAAAGAATGAGGAATCGGCCTCAATGAAATGATCTTCGGTAAAAAATGACTCATTGTACTTAACAATGGTTTCACCCCAGTTGTTGATGCGCAGGAAGTCTTCCACTTCAGGGATTTCGGCTTTCATTGCCGGACCAATGGGTGCGCAGGATGAGCAGACCTTCAGTTCCTGACCGCTGATTTTGCCACTGAGAATCAGGCGGTGAATACGGTCTGCTTTCTCGTTATACCGGTCGTAACTCAGTTCGTGAATGATAAAAAGGGCAATGATGAGTCCGGAAGCTATTCCGGTCGACAAGCCCAGAATGTTGATGAATACGTAGGATTTCTGTCTGCTTAAAGCGCGGATACTGTGTTTGAGTAATTCTCTAAGCATAACCTGTGGGGGTATTGGGTCCTGGTGTTGTTCCTGATTTCAGCACCATTATGACGCATTTGCCGGCAAAATGTTACGCCGCCTGTCAACAATTCCTCAAGGGGAATTCCGGCAGGTGTATGCAGTGGTTAACAGAGATTCCATTACCTTTTTAATACTACCCTGGCAACATGGTGATTGCCATCTGCTTCTGAAAGCCTGATGAAGTAAAGCCCTTCGGGAAATTCTCTGCTGTTGAGCAGTGCTTTCGAATTCCCTTTGCCGATGGTCCATTGTCCGAGCAATCTGCCATGAATGTCGGTGAGCGTCAGGCTTGCTTCGTTCTGCAGGATTGGAAATGTAACCGAAATGTCCTCCTTGGATGGATTGGGTGCACAGATCAGGCTGTTACTACTCAGGGCTGGTGTTTCTGCGCCCAGATCAGCCGGCAGACTCAGCTTTATACCCAGGGGCCGGTGATCTGATATATAATCCTGATACACCCAGTAACCTCCCTGAAAAGCATCGTCCACCCTTATGGTTTCAACTGCTGAACCCGGGCTCTCAAGGGTAGAAAACAGTTCGTTGGTCACAAACATGTGATCAATGTGCGAAGGCCACGACGGGTATGACCAGCCTGAAGTGCTTCCTTCGGCGATCTGCATATCGGCAAACCTGAAATTTTCCGTATCGTTGATGATCAGCTGAAAAACATTGTCAGAGACGTTGTCGGTAAGCTCATCGTTCATATCCCCGGCAACCAGCACCATTTCTTCAGGCAGGTTTGTAATGATGTATTGCCTGAGCAGGTTGCAGGCCCGGTAGCGCCTTGTTTCCTCATCATCGGGGTCTCCGGTATCCATGATGCCATCGCCGCAGCATTTGAGGTGGTTGTTGATCAGATAAAAGTTGTGGCCCTGAAAGGTAAAATCCATTACCAGAGGTGGGCGTGGAAACTGGGAAGCATACTGTGAAGTAGTGTAAATTTCATAGATGCTGTTGATGGAAACAGTGCCGGTTTTATAAATGAAGGCCAGATTGAGGTAGTCATCCGGGCCGGTGTATCCTTCGTAGCCATCCAGGTTTGCAATCAGCTGGTTAAAGAGGTTAACGTCCTCGATCTCCTGACAGGCGACAATGTCGGGATCAATGGCCTGAATGGCCGAAGTAAGGTAGCTGATGGTTGTTTGTCCGTCCTTAGGGAAATATTCGAGATTCCAGGTGATGATGTCAAGGGTTGGTTCTGTCCCGAAGCGAAGGATGCCGAAATTCTGTGAAAGGGCATCAGTGCTGAAGGCAAATCCGAGCAAAAGAAAGAAAAGCGTTTTAATCTGAGGCATAAACTGGGTCCCGTTGGCTGAATTAACAAAGGTTTCCCGACAGGGAGGGCAAAAGTAAGTATTTAAGGGATTAAAAATCCAAATGGCGGATAAACCTGTATTGCACTGAAACTAAAACAGGAAGTTTATTGTTTCAGGCTTTTTGCAATGGCATTGAGCAATTCTTCCTTCAGAAAGGGCTTGGTAATGGATTCGGTGAAAATGCCAAAAAGTTCAGGCTGTTCAGCATACTTTGTCAGGTACGCCGATTGCGCGATTAAAGGAAGATCAGGCCTGTGGTTCCTGATCGATCTGGCTGCTTCAATACCATTGACAACAGGCATTTTCAGATCCATGAGCACGAGTGAGATTTTTTGGTTCTTCCTGCATTGTTCAATTGCATCCTGACCATCAAAAGCATGAATCAGGCTGATGCCGGTACCTTTCAGCAGTTTGTCAATATACTGAAAATTGATGATTTCGTCATCCGCCACCAGAATGGTTATATGCCTTAAATCGTTCAGTGCCTGCAAGGGAAGTTTTTCACCGGAAACTTCAACCGGGATGAAAGGAATGCTGATTCTGAAAGTTGTACCATGATCAGTATCAGATACAAAGGTAATACTGCCACGCAATAGGCTGATATTGTGCTGGCAGATGGTCAACCCGAGGCCTGCCCCATCGTAGAATTTTTCAGCTTCCGCCGGTTCTACTTTCCTGAAGCTGTTGAAAACATCCATCTGATCTTCTTTGGGGATGCCGATTCCGGTATCTTCAACATAGAAGACAAGATTTTTGCCTTCAATTTCATGCCAGAATTTTATATGCCCTTTTTCAGTAAACTTCACTGCATTTCCGATGATGTTGTTCAGAATCTGACTGAGTTTGTATTCATCGGTAAGGATGGTCAGGCTGGGATGGTTTCCGCACTGCAGGCACGAGAAATCCACGGCCGGGCTGACCCTGCTTTGCCAGCTTTCACAGAGCTCAGTTACAAAAGTATTCAGTATAAGTGGTTTGTTGTGAACTTTGATGCTTCCTGATTCAATCAGGCTGATGTCGAGAATCTGATTGATCAGGTCCAGCAGGCGGTTGGAGCTTTGGGTAATGGTATCAATGTACTCTTTCCGCTGAACGGCACTGAGCTGTTCATCGTCGAGCAGGCTTGAAAAACCGATGATTCCGTTCATCGGCGTTCTGATCTCGTGAGATATGTTTTGCAGGAAGGCTGTCTTCAGCTTGTCACTTTCAACAGCTTTTCGCTCTGCATTGCGCAATTTCTTCAGGTGGATTCTCAGAAAATGATAGAAAAGAACGGCAGTGACCATAACATAAAACCAGCCTTTGTAGGTCTGAACCCTGATCAGGGTGTCATGATCATCGATAAAGGACCCCAGGATCTTATCGGAGAAAAGAATCCATAAGAATCCTAAAATCAGATACATAAGCGTAAAGCGATATTCAAAAGGTATTTTCTTCATGGTGCTGAAAACAATCACTCTTCAGATAAAGACGCTTAAAATGAGGGCGCAGGCTATGTGCAAAGGCATTTAGGATTTTATAAATATACGGTAATTTCATTAACAGGCGTTCTTTTAAAAAGAAATCCTGCGGAAAAAGGTTCCGCAGGATTTCCTCAACCCGGGCAAAGATGCCCTTTTATTCCGTTAAATTAAACGAGGATTCCTTCACATCCCTTGAATTTCCGCCAACAAACACCTTGAAGTCACCGGGTTCGGCTACATGTTTCAATTCGTAATTGTAGAATTTAAGGTCCTCAATATCAATGGTGAAGCTTACGTTTTTGGTTTCACCCTTTTTGATGAAAACCTTTGAGAAATCTTTAAGCTCTTTCACTGGTCTGGTAACAGAACCAACCATATCGCGGATATACAACTGCACTACCTCTTTGCCGTCATAATTGCCGTTGTTGGTAACTGAAACACTCACATCGATTTTGCCATCAGGTTTCATGGTATTGCTGCTCAGGGTGATGTCACTGTAGCTGAAGGTAGTATAGCTGAGCCCGAAGCCGAATGGATAGAGCGGATCGTTTGAAACATCGAGATAATTCGAACGGAATTTACTGAACCATTGTCCATCGGCAAGCGGCCTGCCGGTGTTTTTGTGGTTATAGTGCAGGGGAACCTGACCGGTATTCTGGGGGAAGGTGGTGGTGAGTTTGCCCGAAGGAACCACGTCTCCGAAAAGAACATCGGCAACAGCGGCACCCGCTTCACTACCGCCAAACCATACATTGAGGATGGCAGGTACATTTTCCTGTTCCCATTTGATGGCCAGCGGCCTTCCTGTAAAGAGAACCATCACCACGGGTTTTCCGGTACTGAGCAGTGCTTTTAACAGATCGCGCTGATTTTCGGGTAGTTCAATGTTTGACATGCTGGAGCTTTCTCCGCTTGATTCAGCTGCTTCTCCCATTACGGCAACAACAACATCGGCGCTCTTAGCTGCTTTCACTGCTTCGGCAATCACCACTTCTGCCGGCCTGCTGTCCCAGCCGGTGGCTTTCCCAAACATTCCGATTCTTGCCTCCAGCGATGAATCAGCCACAATGTTGGAACCTTTGGCATAAGTGATCAGACCGGGGTTGCCGGTAACCATTTCAATGCCATCTTTTACGGAGATGGCTTTCTCGAAATCGCCGGCTACAGTCCATGTGCCGCACATGTTCAGCCGGTTGTCGGCCAGTGGGCCAACAAGGGCAATTTTTGCATTCTTTTTTATGGGCAGTATGTTGTTTTCATTTTTGAGCAGTACAAAGCTTTCGGCAGCTGTTTTTCTGGCCTGTTTTCGGTTGGCATCCGTATAGACTTCAGTAGCAGCCCTGTTCAGATCGCAATAGCGGTAAGGGTCGTCAAAAAGGCCGAGTCTATACTTGGCTTCAAGTATTCTGCGGCAGGCATCATCAATCATCTTCACGGTGACTTTGCCCTCATCAAGAGATTTTTTCAGGGTAGTGAGAAAGCCTTCCCCAACCATGTCCATGTCAATCCCGGCTTTGAGTGCCAGGGCCGACACGGTCTTAAGGTCGCCCATGCCATGATCAATCATCTCGTTGATGCCGGTGTAATCGGTTACCACGAAACCACCAAAGCCCCACTGGTCGCGCAACACATCGGTCATAAGCCATTTGTTTGCTGTGGCGGGAATCCCGTCCACTTCGTTGAATGAGGCCATAACGCTGCCGACACCGGCATCTACGGCGCCTTTGTAGGGAGGGAAATACTCGTTGTACATGCGTTGATGGCTCATATCAACGGTATTGTAATCCCGTCCTGCATCAGGGGCGCCATACAGCGCATAATGCTTCACACATGCCATGATGGTGTTGTTGGCTGTGAGGTCTTTTCCCTGATAACCCCTTACCATGGCTTTGGCAATTTCGCTGCCCAGGTAAGGATCTTCACCGCTGCCTTCGGCTATGCGGCCCCAGCGCGGATCACGGCTTATGTCAACCATGGGGGAGAAGGTCCAGCAGATGCCGTCAGCACTGGCTTCCTGCGCTGCAACGCGTGCACTCTGCTCGATCAGATCCATGTCCCAGGTACAACTCAGTCCCAGAGGAATCGGGAAAACCGATTTATAACCGTGTATTACATCCATTCCGAAAATCAGCGGAATCTTCAGGCGGCTTTTCTCAACCGCCACCTGCTGTACACTGCGGATTTTGGCAGCGGTACTGATATTGAACAATCCACCTACCTTACCTTCGAGTATCTTTTTTCCGATGTCGGTATTGGCTGTTTGCCCGGTAGTGAAATCCCCGGCTCCCGGAAGGTTAAGCTGTCCGATTTTTTCATCGAGGGTCATTTTTGACATCAGTTCATCAATGAACTGCTTCATTTTAACTTCCTGCGGAAGCGGTTGAGCCTGAAGATATGCAACAGCCATCAGGGCTGCAATCAGGAGACTGATTTTTTTCATGGTTAATCTGTTTTTATGGTGTTTGATTTTTCTGAAATTCCGTTTTCATTAAATGCTTCAATGGTAAAATAATAAGTCAACTGCTTATCCATGGTCTTCAGCCAGTACTCATTGCTACCCAATACCATGATGCAATTGTAAAGCTTATCGGGTTCTGTACCAAGATAGATGTTGTAGCCGGTTGCGTTGTCAACCGGAGCCCATTTCAACCAGGCACTGCGTTTGTCGTTTTCGGTGCGCAGTACAATCAGGTCACTGACTTTCTCAGGTTTTTCACCTGCGCCGTTCCCGAATACCCGGAGTCCGCTGATGGCAAATTTCCCTGTCGGCATGTGGATGTTTTCCAGCCTGATGAAACGGGCCTGAACAGGCTTTCCCAGTTCAAGGTAATCGTGCGGTACATCGGTTTTGTTCCTGCTTTTGTCGGCCAGCAGCTGCCATTTTTTACCATCGGCCGAATACCAGAGCTTATATTGATGAAATACCCCCTGGCTTTTGCCGAGGAATTCAGCATCCTGATCGGCATAATTGATCTGAACGGCCCTGACGGTTGAAACTGCACCCAGATCGCTGGTGATCCATTCGCCTGGCTCACTGCTTGCAGCACTCCAGTAGGTCTTAATGTCTTCATCCACAGCGAAGTTCGAAGCATAGGCACCCAGTGTTGAGGAAACCGTGACCGGTTTGTTGTAATTGAGCAGCATCCATCCGGTAAACCTGCTTTCCAGATGGTTGGCCGGGCCGGAAGGCAGGGTGTGCGGATAATCCCCGAAGGCTGTGTTGCAATAGAGAACATCCTCCTTGTCGAAACCGGCAGGCCACAATCCAAGCCGGCGCTCAAAATTGTTTTTTACAGAAATGGCGAGGGTGCTCACATGCCAGTAATTGCCCCACTGGTCGGCAAATGTGGCTCCATGCCCGGCTCCGCGGGCGAATCCACCGGGTTTGTAGGAGAATGGCAATGGCTGGTGGGTAAAGTTTCCCAGCGGACTATCGCCAACTGCAACGCCATCGGCATAACCGCTGAATTCGGTACCCGGAGCTCCATACTGAAGGTAATATCTGCCGTTGTGCTTATTCATCCAGGCTCCTTCAATAAAAGGATCCAGAAAGGTGTTGTCCATGTGTTCACCAAACCGGTGCCAGCCGTAACGGTCGTCGTTGAGCAGCAGCATCTCCTTGCGGGTTCCGTAAGGCCTGAACGTCTTTCTGTTCAGCTCGATGCCATACAACGGGAAATTGTTGCTGCTCCCGTTATACATGTATAGCCTTCCGTCGTCATCGGTGAAGAACGCCGGGTCCCAGCCTCCGATCTCCAGCGGATCGATGGCCTCTTTCCACTCATTGGCTTTCGGATTGGTGCTCATCCATATCGGAAAGGTTGATGAATAGGTTGACCCAAATACCAGCAGGGTGTCGCCCTGAACCCAGGCAGCCGGGGCACAGAGATCGTCATAAACCTTGTGGTAGGGCTTGAGAAACGATCTGGAAACAAAGTTCCAGTGACTGAGGTCGCTGCTCCACCAATAGCCCCATTGGTTGGTTGAAAACAGATAATAGTCGCCTTTGTAAAGTACGATCACCGGGTCGGCGGTTGCACGGTGTTTTCCCCATTCTGAGAAATTCGGAATGGGGGTGTAGCCGTAATCCAGGTTCATCGGGTTGCAGTAGGTACTTTGCTGGGAAAAACCCTGCAGCATTCCCGTGAAGAAAATGATAACAGTCAGCAGTATGTGTAGCTTTTTCATAGGCGGAGTTTATTTAATTTCAATCCTCATGGCATTGTCGGAAAGTCTGAACAACACAGTCTTCACCCCGGGTACCATCTGTTCCTTGCTGATTTGCCGGTAATAGGTGGTTTCATACACCGGTTCCAGCGCCTTCAGCGGGTTCAGCCTCGCACAAACGCTGTCTTTCAGCATTTCTGATTTCCCATCGAGTTCCACTGCGGTAAATTCATTGCCGAATCCGTGCAGTATTAGCTCAACATATTTAAAACGCGACGGATACCGCCCTTCAGGCTTGCTGAACAGCAATACGTTTGCATTCCCGAGATATCCGACACGTTGTTTTCTGAAGAGGGCTTCCTTGTAGCCGAAAGACTGCCCGTCATCTTCATACAACAAAAAATCATTGTCTTCTGTTCCCTTAAATACATGCAACTGCAGGGTGTCGGAAGGCGTCTGAGCGGTGGTTTGTACCAGGCCTTGCACCGGGATCACCGAAGAAGCCCTTACAAACACAGGAATCTTCCAGACAGGGCATTGTACAGTGATTTCCTGATCACCGGTAAACAATTGGTCACTGTAGATATCATACCATTCGCCGGGCGGAAGATAGAGTTGCTTTGCATTTTCCCTGGTAGTCAGCGGGACAATCAGGAATGCTTCACCCAGCATGAACTGGTACTGATACTGCTGGTTGTAAACCAGATCGTGAAAAGGGTGGTCGATGCACAGGCTTCTTACAACCGGTAAACCGGTATTGCTGGTTTCGAAGAAGGTTGAGTAAATGTAGGGAAGCAATCTGTAGCGGAAACCGATAAACTCCCGGGCAATGGCTTCGGCTTCGGCCCCATAGGCCCAGGGTTCGTTGGCTGCGGCATACGATTCCTTGTGGTTTCGCACAAATGGCTGAAAAACACCGGTTTCAATCCACCGAATGAACAACTCCTTTGATGTTGGCCCAATGTAGCCTCCGATATCATCACCCGTAAAAGGGATTCCTGAGAGTCCGAGCTGTGCATTGAGCAGCGCTCCGCCGGGAATGTACTCATCACTGGCCGTATTGTCGCCGGTCCATACGGCGGCATAGCGCTGCACCCCTGCAAAACCGCTGCGGGTGAGCACAAACGGTCGCCGTCCCTGGCCGTATGTCAGGGCTGACTCATAGGAGGAGCGGGCCATGAGCATTCCGTAGACATTTTTGGCTTCCAGGGCATCCGCTTTGTGTCCGTCGAAGTCAAATGTCAGGTTATCAGGAAGGTATGAAGCACCCACCGCCGGTTCATTCATATCGTTCCAATAGCCGTGGATGCCGTTTTCAGGAAGAAACTTCATGTTGTCGGCCCACCATTTCCTGCTTTCAGGTCTGGTGAAGTCGACAAAATTGTTCAGGCTGGGAGCGATTTCTGCCGTGTAGAGGCTTCCATCGGTGTATTTCAGAAAAACATCATTCTTCAGTCCGTCGTGGTGGGCAAAATAGGTGCTGTCAGTCTTTATCCCCGGATTTACCGATGCAGTGACTTCAATGCCCATCTCCCGGAGTTTCCGGGTGAGCCCGGGCATATCAGGAAAGCGGCTGGGGTTGATACGGAAAGGCTCATATTCCCAAAGATAGTCGGCATCCAGCACAATGCAGTCGACCGGTATGCTGCGTTTTCTGAATGTTTCCGCAACATCCAGCACGACATGCTGCGGGTAATAGCTACAGCGGCTCTGGTGGTATCCCAGGCTCCACAGGGGAGGCAGGGGCATACGGCCGGTCAGCCAGGTGTATTCTTCAAGGATCTCTCCGATGCTGTTTCTGCTTATGAAAAAGTAATCGATGTCACCACCGTCGCAGGTAACAGAGACAAAGTCAGGGGTAGATACGCCGAAATTGAAAAAGGAGCGGTAGGTATTGTGATAGAAAAGACCATACACCTGATGGGTATGTATTCCGATATAGAACGGAACGTTGGTGTACATCGGAAGCCTGGGATCTCCGTATTTGTATGTATCTGTATTGTTGAGCGTAAAGGAGGCCCCGCGCTTGTCGAGGTTGCCCAGTACCTCACCCAGGCCCGTAAACCGCTCACCCGGCTGAAGTTTTTTGTAAAGGTTGGTGCGGTTGCCGTTGAAACTGCAGCCAAATCCCTTTCCGCTGCAGTCTTCGTTGATCACCTTTCCACGGGCGTCCTTAAAGATGACTCTGAACGAGGGAGACTTTTCAATTTCTGCAACCAGTGAATCTGTCGACAAAACCAGTCTGTTACCCGATTCTGAGATGCTGAAACCGGTTTTCTGCGGTTTACAATCCTGATCGAGCAGGTAAGAGAAATCCCGCATGGTTTTCTGCTGCGAGACCCTTACCCTGATGATGTGCGTATTGTAGACCTGAATACTGAAGAATGCCCTTTCCGTCCTGCCTTCCAGACCCGTTGCGGTTTTCTGCCACGCGATAATTTTTCCGATATCTTCATGCGTTGCCGGAAAAACTGCATGGCTGCAAAGCAGAAACATTGTCAGTGCTGCCAGGCGTTTGCTGAGGTTCCGGTTCATTGATTTCATGACTGAAGAATCTGTCAGTTTTTGTCGTATTTATTGGTAAACCCAAGTGTTTTCAGACCCTTCTGAATGTCGGGGATCTGCATGAAAAGTTTCCACAGCAGGCCGCTGCGGTAGTTTTCTATCATCACCACGATGGGGCCCTGATCGATTGCGAGGTGACTTTTGGCGTACCAGTTGCGGGTGTCGCTGAACCCATCGGTAAAGCCGTAGTCACTCCATATTTTATCGCCTTTCTGCTCATAGAAATACCTGAGTGCCTGCATGGAATACTCAGGGGTGAAGGGCATGGATGAGATGGCTGCCGTTGGCTGAATGACCCCCAGATCTACCTCAGGGCAATGGGCTACATAGCCTTTGTAGGAGTCACCTGCCGTGAGTCCCCAGCAGTTCTCCCCGTAACCGGTGTATTTTTTCGGATTGTCGATGCAGTAAGCCCTGTTGATGAGCGTGTGGTTGCGGCATTGCTCAGCATAATCAATGCCGAGGGAATCAACGAGCCCGTTCGGATCAATTCCTGTAAAGGTGTACTGTTCAAAGAAAAGCGGGCCACCCATGTCGTAATTGCCTAACGGTAAGCGGATTCCGTAATAAGATTTGCCGTTCAGAAAACCGCTGCTGCCGGCCCAGCTTCCGTCGTACACCGCTTTCGGAATGGCATGATAAGGGCTGGAGGCTGCCATAATGTAGGTGATCAGGCATTCGTTCCATCCCCAGATAGGGAAATTCATATCGAAACCGTTGTTGGGGCTCCAGTGCCAGTAAAGCTTGTTTTCACCTTTGGTATGCCAGTTCCAGTTGGCCACATTCCACATTTGGGTGATGCGTTTACGGAGGTACTTTTCCTTTTCCGTATCCTTGCTGAAATACTCACGGGCACAGAGGAATCCCATGAGCAGGTAGGATGTTTCCACGAGGTCGGCCGCATCGTCGAGGCGGTCAAATTTTATCGTTTTCCCGGTACGTCCGTGCATGAAATGCGGGTAAATTCCATGAAAACAATCGGCATTGATCAGGAAATCGGCCATTTGTATCAGCCTCCCAACCGCCGTATCTCTGCCGATCCAGCCTCTTTCCACCGCTACGATGGTGCCCATGATCCCGAACCCGGTACCTCCGATGGCACAGGCATCCGGACCAAAGTCTGTTTTGCTGAGGTTGGGTTCATCCCAGGCTTCGTTGATGTAATCCCAGTAGTGCTCCGCCTTGACGGTATTGCTGCGTTCGAGGGCAAGTCCGCTCACCGGATGCGCACCATGCCAGAAAAAGCGAAAGGTCTGCCGTTGCACCGTTTCAAGCAGTTCAGCATCCGAAAGTCCCCGGATTATCCCGACCGGGGCGATGGAATCGGGAAAATACGCGCTTTTCTGTTGTTGTGCATGGGTGCTTAGGCTGCCTGCAACGAATACAACCAGGAGGATAAACAGACTCAGAGTATTTTTCATAAACATTTGAATTCGTTTATTTTTTCTGGTATGGGGTACTGAAATCAAGTTTTATCAGGCCTTGCTGTACTTCGGGGCAGCTCATAAAGAGATCCCAGAGCAGGCCGGTGGCCAC
>CALMDN010000252.1 GCA_937864935.1 uncultured Bacteroidales bacterium | reverse complement strand
TTATAAGAGCCGCTCCTATATCAGGAAAATGGGCGATCTATAAATTTCGCATCCTGAAGGTTCTTTCACCGTTGCAGAATCCCGGGGCCGCGATTACACTACCCTTTCATTCGATTTTTCCAAAGGAACCGACCGGCTGGTTGCAGAAAGCTATTTCCCCCGATATCAGCGGAATGAGCCTGAAATAAAAGAGACCATTCAGACATTTCTCTTTACCGACAGGGCCATTTACCGGCCTGGACAGACCGTCTGGTTTAAAGGTATTGTTGTGGCTAACAGCAGCGACATCAGCAGGATTGTTCAGGATCACCATGCATCTGTAGCGTTGTTTGACGCTAACGGGCAAAAGGTTTCCTCTACAGCAGTTGTCACCAATAAGTCGGGTTCATTCAGCGGTTCGTTTGTTCTTCCGGCTTCCGGCCTCGGGGGTCAATTCCGGCTTGAAAACAACTCGGGTAGCTGCTATTTCAGTGTTGAAGAGTACAAACAACCAAAGTTCAAAGTTGAATTTCAGCCCATTACCGAAAATTATCGCCTCAACGAAATTGTCAGGATTACCGGCAAGGCTGAAAGTTACTCCGGAGTGCCCATCAGCGAAGCAATGGTAAACTACCGGGTTGTCAGATCTGTTTATTTCCCTTTTTATCGCTATGGTTCGCGCATATGGCCCGGTCACCGGCCCGAAAGTGAAATCGCAAACGCCCTGCTCACCACTGAGCCAGACGGCACATTTGTGATTTCGTTCCCTGCTTTACCCGGGACTGTAAATGCCGGAAATCAGAACCCGGTATACAATTTCACCGTTTATGCTGATGTGACCGATATCAACGGCGAAACAAGAAGTTCGGTGGCATCCGTTCAGGTAAGTAGTAAAGCATTGATTATTGGCGCCGAAATTCCGGCTGAAATCAACAGGGACGATGCAAAACCGATCGGATTAATTTCGACCAACCTGAACGGCAGAAAAACACCGGCATTGATCACTGTTGAAGTTTTTCCGCTGATTGCCGACAAACGTCTTACCCGTCCCCGGAATTGGGAAACACCCGACACCACCGCCTATTCCAGGGCAGAGTTCATCCTTCAGCTGCCTACCGATATTTACTTCAACGAAAATGAGCAAAGCTCAAAAAAAGGCAACAGTCTCTTTAAAAAAGAGTTCAACACAGCCACTGACAGCCTCATCAGCCTGCCAGACCTGACGGCATGGGAACCGGGCAGATACCTGGTTTCACTCACTGCAAAAGATCCTTTCGGGGAAACAGTCAGCACAGACAAGGAATTTGTTTTGTTCTCCCCTTCTTCACGTAAAGTTCCGGTAGTTGAGACTCTCTGGTGCAACCTGGTCAATTCTGAAGCCGGGGCAGGGGAAACAATTCAGCTTCTGGCTGGCAGCGCAGCTAAAAATGTGCGCATCCTCTTCAGTGTTCAGGACCGGGGAAAAATTGTCAGGCAGGAGTGGGTTAACCTCTCCCGCGAAGTTAAAAAATTCAGTTACAGCATTCCGGAGGATTATTCAGGAGAGATCACCTTCAGTGTTTTATCAGTGAACGACAACCGCAGCCATAATTTTACCGGTTCTGTGATTGTTCCAGATAAAAAACATCAGCTGAAGATTGCATTTGAGACCTTCCGCAGTCCCCTTTTACCCGGAAACACGGAAAAGTGGAAGCTGAAAATCACGGATGCTGACAACAATCCGCTTTCGGCAGAACTGCTTGCGGCCATGTATGATGCATCGCTCGATGCCTTTGTGCCGCATTCATGGGATTTCAGAATTGCTCAAAAATGGTTTCAGCCACTGTTCTGGGAATGTACCCGGGCATTTGAAACCACTAACGGGATTTCATTCAGGCTGATCCGCCCCGACCAGGCCACCGGGGTTTCGAGAACCTATGACCGTCTTAACTGGTTTGGCTACAACCTTTCAGGCTTTGGCTATGGGGAGGTGATGTATATCGATGGTATCAGGGTAAGGGGAGCCAAATCCATGCCTGAATCAGCCATGGCAATGGATGAAAATGTGGAAATAACCCGCAACGCAGAAGCAACACCCATGGCTGATTCTGGAGGGTCAACATCTGAACGGCCTGTCATGGCTGAACCCAAACCTCAGGTACGACGGAATCTGAACGAAACAGCTTTCTTCTTTCCCCACCTGAGCAGCAATGCAGCAGGTGAGGTATGGGTTGAATTCACCGTTCCGGAGGCCCTGACGCAGTGGAATTTTATGGGGCTTGCCCATACGTCAGACCTGCGTTACGGACAGATTGCCCGCCAGGCAGTTACCCGTAAAGAGCTGATGGTTACCCCCAACCTGCCCCGTTTCTTCCGCGAAGGAGACAAGATAACCATTCAGGCAAAAATCAGCAGCCTGGCTGAAAATCCGGTTCAGGGAACAGCAAAACTTCAGCTTTTTGACGCCATCAGCATGCAGGTGGTTGATCCGGATTTTGACAACAATGACCCCTCAAAAACCTTTGAACTTGAATCAGCCGGGAATACGGTTGCAGAATGGACTCTGAGGATACCTGAAGGCATAGAAGCCGTTATGGTCAGGATTACTGCTGAAGCAGGCAACCACAGCGACGGAGAAGAGGTAATGCTGCCGGTGCTGACCAACAGGATGCTGGTGACCGAAACCCTTCCCCTGCCAGTCAATGGCAAAGAAACGAAAGAATTCACTTTCAGCAGACTGACTCAGTATGCCGGTGGCAGCTCCACCCTCCGCAACCACCGGTTAAGCCTTGAGTTTACCTCAAACCCGGCCTGGTACGCAGTGCAGGCACTACCCTACCTTGCTGAATCGGAAAATGAAAATACCGATGCAGTTTTTAACCGGATTTATGCCAATAGCCTGGCTTCATTTATTGCCAACAGCAGCCCCAAAGTACGCTCAGTATTTGAAATCTGGAAAAAGCTTACTCCCGATGCGTTGCTGTCGAACCTCGAAAAGAATCAGGAGTTGAAATCACTGCTTCTGGAAGAAACACCCTGGCTGATGGAAGGGAAAAACGAGTCGGAGCAGAAACAACGCATTGCAGTGATGTTTGATCTTCAGCGTATGGCCGGAGAACTGCAATCGGGAACCCTGAGGCTGCAGCAGCAGCAATCGGCCAACGGAGGCTGGCCCTGGTTTGAGGAAATGCCCGAAAGCCGTTACATTACGCAGCTCATCTTGACAGGTTTCGGCCGTTTGCACCACCTGAAGGTGATAGATCTTAAAAACGACCATGCGTCCATGCAGATGGTTAACCAAGCCGGACAATATCTTCAGAGGAGGCTGAGAGAAGATTATGCTCAGATCATGAAGGATCATCCGGAAGATCATGACCAACTTGAGCCAGGAAATGAACAACTGCAGTTTCTTTTTGCCATAAGCTACCTGAAGGACGTGGTCAGAATGGAGGAAAGTGTTGCTGACGCGGTAGCCTATTTCGGGTCCCAGGCACGCAAATACTGGACAAAACAAGGGCTGTATTCGCAGGGAATGATTGCTTTGTGGGCCGGTCGTAACGGTGATTTGAAGACTGCCGCTAAAATTATGAAATCACTGCGCGAACGGGCAGTTGTAAATCCGGAACTCGGAATGTACTGGCGTGATAATCAGGGCGGATATTCCTGGCATCAGGCGCCTGTTGAAACCCAGGCGCTGCTGATTGAGTTGTTCGAAGAACTGGGCAATGACACCAAAGCTGTTGACCAGATGAAAACCTGGCTGCTGAAACAGAAACAAACACAAAAATGGTCAACTTCCAGGGCTACCGCGGATGCCGTTTATGCACTCCTTCTGCGCGGCAGTGACTGGCTGCAGACTGAACAGGGCATTGCTGTGACCCTGGGTGGCAAGCCTGTGGATTTCTCCTCACCGGATAACAGACCAGAAGCGGGAACCGGATATATAAAATCGGTCTGGACCGGCAGCGAAATTGACCCGCAGATGGGTCAGATTGTGGTGAGCAAGAGCAGTGCCGGACCGGCCTGGGGTGCTTTGACATGGCAATATTTTGAAAACCTCGACAAGATAAGCCTGTACGGAAATTCCCTGAAAATAAGCAGCAAACTCTTTGCCCGTGTCAACACTGATGCAGGGCCGGTCCTTCAGGAGATCACCGAAGGAGATCCGCTCAGTGTCGGACAGAAAGTTGTTGTCAGGATTGAGTTGCGATCAGACCGTGACCTGGAGTTTGTACATCTGAAAGGCATGAGGGCGGCAGGTTTTGAACCGGTCAATACCCTTTCAGGCTATCGCTGGAACAATGGCCTGGGTTACTATGAAAGTACCAGGGATGCTTCCTCTGACTTTTTTATCGGCTATCTTCCCAAAGGAACCTGGGTATTTGAATACCCGCTGACAGCTGTTCAAAAAGGAGACTTCTCGGGTGGTATCAACAGCATCCAATGCATGTATGCTCCGGAGTTTGCAGGGCATTCCGAAGGCATTCGGGTGGTTGTGAGGTAGAACCCTTTCCGGGCTGTGAACAGACAGTCAGGCAGGCTGTAATACAAGTTTCCAGCGGTAACAGGTGTTGCCCCAGTTATTGCAGCATGAGTGGCCGCAAAGGGCTTCATCCATCAGGGCGTTTTCAATTCTGAACATCAGCGGGCAACTCACAGGATCGCTGACAGTGTAGGGTTCATCCCCGGCACAGATCCAATCAGGATACCGGTAATCCCAATGGGTGAGGTTCCCATCGATGTTCATGTTTAACGCAACCACCAGATAGTCTTTTCCGTTGACTGATTTCAGGTTCCCCGATATTGCAGAAACCTGGATAACACCGGTTTCTGTCAGTTTTATGCGGTCCCCATCCATGATTTTTTCCGAAACTGCCTCAAAATAAACTGCTTCGGGCTGAGAGAAACCAACATTGCCATCCGCATCGATGCTCACATCAACCGCAGTTTCGGCATGTAATGTTGGAAATGTCCTGGACAATACGAATGTCAGCCTGCCTGAATAACTTTTGCCGGAGGGAGTGTCATCTTCTTTCTTATCGCAGGCCATCAATAAGAAAAGACTCAATGACACCAGCAGAACACGTGCAGACATGATGTCACTTTTTAAGGTTTAATACTCCGAAATATACGAAATATTTGCCTTAAAATCAAGCAATTAATAAGAAACTTCTGAAAGTGGCTAATTCTTGCCTGACGTAGGCTGTACGCTTGAATATTCAATTAGCGTAATGTAGCCTGCCTGATCGATTTCTTCATAGCACTGAACCCACAGATCCCAGCTGTATTCCTTTGCGCTGATCGGTTTGGTAATGTATGCGTCAGCGGCACCACCGGTTGCAAACATCTGACCCGACTGTAACTCCAGCTTGTTGAGGTATTTCTGCATAATCAGGTTCATTTCATTTACCAGAACTGCCTGCCCGTCGTCAAATTCACGGTAGTACTTTGTGGAAATCTGGTTGTACTGGTTGATCAGGTTCTGAATGTCAGCTTCCTCATACCCGTATTTGGCCGATGAGTTCTTTAAGCCAGAAAAAGGAGCATAGAGCAATTCAGGTTTTTTTTTCTGGTAAGATTCGAGTCGTTCGCGGGTATTAACGGTAAAAATCTGAATCCAGTCTTCGCCGCTGTTCCCGTCGCTTTCTGCCTTTGTATAATAAATTCTGAAACCATGATGGTATCCATGATCCATCCTGATGATGCGGTCAGGCTTAAGGCCAGTTTGATTTTCAAAAAATGATCTGATTACAGAAGCATCCTGGTTGGAGAGGAAATATTTGTTGCCTTCACCCGGTTTCAGTGGCACTGCGTCAAAAAAAGGATCTATACCAGCAGGCTGGGCATTCAGAAAAATCAGATTGCAAAATATAATGTACAGAAATACAAGTAGTTTGCGCATAGAGTTGGTTTTTCGTCAAATCAGATTGAAAACGCCGGGTATGGATTAATCACTGTTTACGCAAAAGGTAATACCAGAAAATTGAAAAAAATCAACTTTCTGGTAAAATGTTCTTTAAAGCATTCATTATGTGGCACTTGATAATCAGAATAATTTTTATTTTCTGACTATCGCTGCTTCCTGTTATTTTCCTTCGCTAAAAACCGGAAGGTCTGTAGTGTCAACATTGTACTCAATCAGTGTGGTGAAGCCGATGAGGTCAATTTCTTTCAGGTACTGATCCCAAATCTGCTGCATGTTGAAATCGGGATCTGTATTGATCACTGAAGAAACATTGTCGCCGGAAGCCAGCATCATATCATAATTGTTGGAAACTTTCATGTTATAACTTTCCTGAACGACGGCCATTTCATCCCTTTCGCTACCATCCTGAGCTTCAGTTAAACGATAGAGCCTGCAGGCAAGATGCTGGTATTTTTCGAAGGTATTCCTGAATTCGCTCTGCATCCTTTTATTTTTCTTTCCGGATTCCTTCATGGCCTGAAAAGGGATAAGAAGAAACTCAGGATTTGTTTTCCTGTACCAGGCCAGGCATTCCTCAGTATCAATGGTAAGTACCTGTATCCACGTGCTTCCGTTTTCAGGATTTTCACAATCGGTGCTTCCGTAGCAAATCCTGTAGCCGTGGTAGAAACCATCGTCTACGGGAATGATTCTGCCGGGCTTCAGCCCCTGCTGATTTTCGAAAAATGACTTTACGGTTTCCGCATTGCGGTTGGTAAAATAAACGTTGGAAGAAGTTTTTATACTATAGGGCACTGCATCAGCAAAAGGCTCAACCTTAACGGGTTGAGCCTTTGTAACAGAAGCCGTCAGTGCCAGCACGACAATCATGTTCACGAGCTGTTTCATGGCACATTGAGTTAGGTATAGTAGTACGAGTAAATCTGAGTGGGGAAGCTTCCTTGCTTCTTTTGATATATAATAACGAAAAACAGAAAAGGTAATCTGAAGTTGTGATCTTTTTTCAGGATCCCTTCAATCCGATAGTCAACGGACTTTACCCGAAATTAGTTAAATTTGCCCCTCATTTAATCACCTGACATTTATGCTACGTTCACACACCTGCGGAGAGCTTAATATTTCTAACTGCGGACAAACTGTTACACTCAGCGGCTGGGTTCAGCGCTCCCGCGATCTCGGAGGAATGACTTTCGTGGATCTGCGCGATCGTTATGGAATTACCCAGCTTGTATTCAACATGGAAACCAATGCCCCGCTGTGTCAGGAAGCCCGCAAACTCGGCCGTGAGTATGTGATAACTGTTGAAGGTCTGGTAACTGAGCGGAGCAACAAAAACCCTAGAATGCCCACCGGTGAAATCGAGATCACGGTCGGCAGCCTGAATGTACTCAACGAATCAAAAATACCACCATTCACCATTGAAGACAACACCGACGGGGGCGATGAACTGAGGATGAAATACCGTTACCTCGACATCCGCCGCAACACGGTAAGGGATAACCTCATGCTCAGGCACCGCATGGGCATTGAGACAAGAAATTACATGAATCAGATCGGATTTCTGGAAGTAGAAACACCGGTACTGATAAAATCAACCCCGGAAGGTGCCCGCGATTTCGTGGTTCCGTCACGCATGAATGAAGGACAATTTTATGCCCTCCCACAGTCACCTCAGACCTTCAAGCAATTGCTGATGGTTGCAGGAATAGACAAGTATTTTCAGATTGTCAAGTGTTTCCGCGACGAAGATCTGCGTGCAGACCGCCAGCCTGAATTTACCCAGATTGACTGTGAAATGTCGTTCATTACCCAGGACGACATCCTCGAAACCTTCGAAGGCCTCACCAAATACCTGTTTAAAACAGTCAAAGGCATTCAAATTGATAAACTCCCGCGGATGACCTTTGCCCATGCCATGAAGTATTATGGCAATGATAAACCCGACATCCGTTTCGGAATGACTTTCGTGGAAATCACTGACATTGTCAAAGGCCATGATTTCAAAGTATTTGACGATGCAGAGCTGGTGGTGGGTATCAACGCAAAGGCTTGTTCTGCTTATACCCGGAAACAGATAGATGCCCTGACCGATTTTGTGAAACGTCCCCAGATCGGAGCCAACGGACTGGTGTATGTGCGTTACAATGAAGATGGTACACTGAAATCATCGGTTGATAAATTTTACACTGAAGACGAACTCAGGCAATGGGCACAGGCATTCGATGCGCAACCCGGTGATCTGATGCTGATATTGGCTGGCAATGCTGGCAAAACACGCAAGGCTTTATCAGAACTGAGGCTGGAAATGGGTCTTCAGCTGGGCTTCAGGAATCCTGAAGTGTTTGCCCCTCTCTGGGTTGTTGACTTCCCTTTGCTCGAATGGGACGAAGAGACCCGGCGCTTTTATGCCATGCATCACCCGTTTACCTCACCCAAGCCCGAGGACATTCCGCTGCTCGAAACCGATCCTGGTAGTGTTAGGGCGAATGCTTATGACCTCGTAATCAACGGTGTTGAAATCGGTGGTGGCTCAATCCGTATCCATAACAAAGATTTACAGAAAAGGATGTTCTCCATCCTTGGATTCAGTGATGAGGATGCACAGGCCCAGTTCGGCTTCCTGATGAATGCCTTTGAATACGGAGCTCCCCCGCACGGTGGTATTGCTTTTGGTTTCGACCGCATGTGTTCTCTCTTCGGCGGATCTGACAGTATCCGTGATTACATTGCATTTCCTAAAAACAATGCCGGACGCGATGTGATGATTGACTCACCTTCCCCGATCAAACAGGAACAACTCGATGAACTGAAGCTGAAAATCAACCTTCCCGGATTCTGAAACCCGGCAAGTTATTAAAGCAATGAATTATATTAAAAACCCCATGCATGAAGCCAGTTAAATCATTGCTCCCTTTTTCCCGCTGGTTGCTCAGAATCAGTTTGTTGCTTTATATGGTACTGCAGCATGGCCATACTTTTAAAGCCATGCAGGTGGATTCGCAATCCTTCTTTATTGCAACTGCATTCCTGCTTCTTTCGGTATTGGTATTTGCGGGTGGTTTTATGTCAAAAAGCTCCTTAACAGTAGTTTCGGCCTTGCTTTTAAGTCTGCTTACTGTCTATTACATCTATCTGGGATTCAAACCGGTGTTGGATATCCGCCAGGTGCTGAACCTGCTTGTTTTGTCGGTGTCGTTGATTTTTATGACTTCGCCCGACAAATAAATTCCTGAAATTTCCTGATTTCTGAAGTTTAACTATCGTCCGGTAAGCCAGCGCTTGAACTCTCCGGAACGCTCGGTACTGG
This sequence comes from uncultured Bacteroidales bacterium, assembly GCA_937864935.1. Taxonomy (GTDB): domain Bacteria; phylum Bacteroidota; class Bacteroidia; order Bacteroidales; family Lentimicrobiaceae; genus Lentimicrobium. The sequence continues at coordinate 4,845 of CALMDN010000252.1, read as the reverse complement.
TGACGGTATCCAGATTGGTCGGTGGGTTCAGGATTAGTTTTATCCTCGATTTTGACCAGGAGATCATCTTACCGATGGCATCGTAGTTCACAATAAAACTCCTGTTGATTCTGAAGAATTTCTCCTTGTCGAGCAGTTCCGACAACTTGTCGAGGCTGTATTCTGCCGGATAGTTATCGCCGGTAAACGTCGTGCAGAAAACCTGCTTTTCAATGGTATAGAAATAAGCTATCAGGGCATAGTCCACTGCTTTAATCTGATCGCCGAATCTGACCAGCATTCTTTTGGGAAATTCACTGGCCGGCTGTTGCAACAGCAGTTTTGCCAGTTGCTGATAATCAATCATTGGTGCCGGGGCAGCATGGAGTGCGTGAAACTTACTGAGAGCTTTTCCCAGGGCATCCTTTTCAACGGGTTTCAGAAGGTAATCAATACTGTTTACTTTAAACGCTTCAATGGCATACTGATCATAGGCCGTGGTAAAAATTACCGGTGCACTGACTTCTGTTTCTCTGAAGATCCCGAAACTGTTGCCATCGGCCAGCTGAATATCCATAAAGATGAGATCCGGATGCTGATTCTTCTCCAGCCAGGCGACAGTACTCTCAATACTGTCTGTAATTCCAGCCATTTCAGCTGTTTGTTCCGTTTCCGAAATTAATTTCTGCAACCTTCTTGCGGTTGCCTGTTCATCTTCAACAATGAGTATTCTCACAGCCCCTCCCCTTTTTTTATAATAACGGGTAAATAAACACTGAACGACTTTTCTGTTTCATGGATTACGATTTCCCTTTTCGTATAGATTCTGTACCTGCTTCTGATGTTTTCAAGTCCCATTCCTGTTGAGATTTCAGGGGTTTTCTTCAGTTGCAGGGTATTCTCTACGATAAGGGTATCCTGTTCGCTCCTGATGCTGACATTGAGCGGCCGGGATTCAGAAACTATGTTGTGCTTGACAGCATTCTCGATCAGCAGTTGAAGCGTTAACGGAGGTATAAGGCTGTTCAGGAATTTCTCTTCGGTTTGAATGCGGATGCGAAGATTCTCACCATACCTTTTTTTCTGAAGAAAAATATAACTTTCTGCTATCTCCAGTTCTTCTGACAGCGGAATCAGTTCTTTGTCGCGGTATTCAAGGATATTTCTGAAAAAGGCCGACAGTTTCCCGACGTATTCAATCGCCACATTTTTATCTTCTTCGATGATGGCCATGAGCGTACTGAAGTTGTTGAAGAGAAAATGAGGATTAACCTGGCTCCGGAGCAGCTGAAATTCAGATTCTGCCTTTTCCTTGAGCAATTGCTGTTCCCGTTTTATACGGTTTATTCTTGATCTGAGAATCAGGTAGGCAAGAAGGATGATGAGCAGGATCACCGGAACGATAAACCACCAGCGCGTATAAAAGGGCGGATCGATGCGAAATGGGAATGATGCTTCGGAGGCAAAAGAAAAATCGCTGTTAACCGACGACTGAACCCGGAAAGTATAATTACCCGGCCGAAGATTTGAATACACGGCGACCCTGTTACCGGTGGGAACCCAGCCGGGATCATGGCCTTCGAGCATGATTCTGTAAGTTACTTTCGAGGGACTGTTGTACCAGAGTCCGATGTATTCGAAGGAGAGGTGATTGCTGGAATACGGGAAAACATCCCCGGGTTTCGCGCTTCCACCAGAGAGAAATACCGACACATTTCTGATGGTGGTAGACGGCACTTTCATCGCATTCATAAAAGCGGGGGTGTACTGAATGATGCCATCCTGTGTGCCAATCCATACAGAACCGGAAGCATCGGCGGAAACAGCATTGAGATCGGCATTGAGGTCCTCTATTCCGGCTTTGATACCCAGATAGGATACCTGACCGGTACGGGAATTGATGAGGTCAATCCCCAGATCATGCACCACAACAATCTGATTCTGTGGAGCACTGATGACGGAAGTGATTTTGTTGGTTCTCAAGCCTTTGGAAAGAGAAAAATTCGTTACTTCATTCTTGTGTATTCTGAAAACCCCTTCATCGGAGGAGCCTGTCCAGATGTTTCCATCGATGTCTTCATCTACCGAATAAATCACCCTGGCCGGGAATGCCCCGCCTGGTTCCGGAAAGGAAAATCTGCCGTTTTCGTAAGAGACCAGTCCTTTCCCATCGGTGCCGAACCAGAACTTACCATTCCTGCCTTTCCTGACTGTATAGATGAAATTGTTGCCGGGCCCGGATCCTGAATTAAAATTCCCGAAAGAAAACCCACCATTCTGATCCTGAACAATGTTGCACCGTGCCGGGCCACCCAGGGTTGCAAACCACAGAACATCCCTGTTGCCGGTAATGCCCAGAATGTTGTTGTTGAGGTTTCCGTTGCTGTCTGTCACTTTTGCAGCAGTGTGCGACCCGGGGGCGAACCTGTACAAACCATTGCCGAATGTTCCGGCCCACAAACTCCCGGTTTCGTCCATAAAAATGCTGGTGATTCCCGGTCCGCCACTACTTTGCGAGGGCAACAACTGAGTCAGTTCATGCTCGTTGTTAAACAAGGTTCTTAAAGCAAAAAGACCTTTGTCGTTGCCAAAATAAACCCTTCCGTTGGTGGCGGCATATAAGGCGTGAATTGTACCCAACGACTGACCCGATATTTCTTTATAATACCTCAATCCTGGTCCTGCCGAGAAAAAAAGTGACCCGCTTGAAACAGACCACAGGTTACCTTCCTTGTCTTTCAGGAGTTTTACAACCCTTTTTCCGGAAGAGAAGTTGTTGCGGATTCCGCTCACTGTTCTTGCATTCCCAAGGGATACCTCTATGATTCCGGAACCATCTGTTGCGATAATGAGTAAACCGCCATAATCAATTATATCGGTGACAGGCCCGAAATCCCATTGGTATCCTTCTGGGGTTGTGAACGACTTTTTTTCGGGATCGAAGTAACTCAGGCCTTTCTCCTGCATACCTACCCAGATTCCTTCTTCTCCGGCAGTCATAACCTTTTGTACAATCAAATCGGGAATGCCCTCGGTGGCAGAAAAATTGTCTATATGTTTTTTGTTTTTCTGAACGCTGCACAAACTGATACCGGCATCGCTTCCAACCCACACTGAACCGTTTTTACCATCCGCAAGTGAATAGAGGTAATCATTCCCGAGTCCATCACCCGAATTGAAATTGTACAGCCGCTTTTTGCTGAAATAGTACAAACCTTCACCATAGGTTGAAAACCAAAGGGTTGAATCTGCTGTAAACAACAACCCTGTAATGGGGACTTTGGGTAAACCTTCATCCGGGCTGAAGGCTGAAAATCCCTGTTCATGACCAAAAGCAATTTTTCCGTCACTGAATCCCAGCCAGACATTTTGATTCTGGTCGCAGGCAATGCAGCTGACAGCAGCATTTACAAAAGCTTCAGGGAGATTGATACTGCGGTATTCAAAACCATCGAAAACGAACACACCCTGATTGGTTCCTATCCAGATGAAACCCCGGGAATCCTGAAAGACCGTTGTTACGGTAGCTCCCGCCAACTGCTCTTTCCCTGCCATTTCAATGAAATCAATGTGCTGGGACCTGACCGGGTACAGTGTAACCGACAGAAAAAAAAACAAAAAGTACCTGATAAACGGCCTCATCCTTTACTTTTTAGTTCCTCCGGTGAGTACAGCCTCAACGGTGACAACAATCTCCTCGGCTATTTTCTGGTAAACAATTCTTGGAATGGTAATGTTGTGATCGGAGAGGGGAACAAGAAATTCGGAGGTAACAGCGATTTGCCCGTTTTTAACCTGCATGTTCACTTTGATGATTCTCTCCTGGGCAACCCCGTGAATATCCAGAATCCCCTTTGCCCTCACCTGGTAGTTTCCGGGTATGGTTAAATCGGTCTGCTCAATGATTTTTCCTTTGAAAGTTGACACGGGGTAACTGCCTGCCTCAATATAATTCTCATAAAAATGCTCTTGTTGCAAAGGGCTGTTAAAGCCTTTGAGAGTGCGGTTGGTCACAGAAAAGGTGAAACTTCTGCTACTGATATCAACGGCTCCCCTGAGTTCCGGAGAACTTGCAGTTATCAATTCGAGCGGAGCATCGGAACGGAAAGTGACCTTCCCGTTTTTCGTTGAGAAAATTGTTTGATTATCAGGCTGTTGTGCTGAAACAGAAACCATGAGCAACAAAACAAACAACGATATGTAGCACAGCTTAAACATCTTGTTCAGTGAATCAGGAAATGGCTTTAAAAAAGCCGGTAAAGGCGCATGAAGAATTCAGGAAATCAACAATTGCCGGTGTTAAAAGTTCAGTTCACTTATTGAACCCCGGCCGGATATAGAATTCCATGCCCTGGGGTATCTGCATGAAAAAAATGCCCTGCTGTTCCCGCATCCGGTCGGGAAAAAGCCAGCCAAGCAGGTGGTCAGCTTCATGCTGAAAAACTACGGCCGTGTTGTCGTCGAGCATTTCATTCTTTGTTTCTCCATTAAGTGTCAGATATTCAACCTGAATGGCATAACTCCTGTAAACCAGGCCTCTTTCGCCCGGCATCGACAAACATCCTTCTCCTCCCTTCCGGTGCAGAATAGAATACTTCAATATCCTGGGATTCATACAGAATTCATAGTGTACCCCTGATTTGTCGAATCGTTGTATCCAGAAAGCGTTGCGGTTGATTCCAACCTGCGGGGCAGAAATTCCGACTCCGGGATTGACTGAATCGAGCATGGATTTGAACATTCTGGAGGCCAGCAACGGCAAGAGGGGATCAGAAGGGTCAATGTCAGCTGAAGGGGTGTTGAGACTAAGCAGATCTGCCGGATTGTTATACTGAAGAACCCTCATCATGTTGGCCGTATCTCCCG
>CALMDN010000251.1 GCA_937864935.1 uncultured Bacteroidales bacterium | reverse complement strand
TAGAGCACATCCCTTTTAAGGATGGGGTCCTGGGTTCGAGCCCCAGCGGGATCACATTAAGCCGGTCAGAAGACCGGCTTTTTTATTTTAACTTCCGGAGAGATCAGCAATAAATGCTGAATTGAAACAGGTAATGCGCCAATCACTGTGAAGCAGAAGTGAAAACAATTCTCAGCAAAGAACATCAGAAAAAGTTACTATTGATTACTTTTGCTATTAAGTGATTGATAACTTAATAACAAAACCCCTATGAAAATAACTATTGTCGGAACTGGTTACGTTGGTCTGGTAACCGGAACCTGTTTTGCGGAAGTTGGCATCGATGTCGTATGTGTGGATATTGATGTGAAAAAAATTGAAAACCTTCACAAAGGGATTTCTCCCATCTATGAACCAGGTCTCGATGGAATGATCAGCCGCAATGTTGACAAAGGCAGGCTGCAGTTTTCCACTGATCTGCCATCTGTTGTGAATGATTCTGACGTTATTTTTATTGCAGTTGGCACACCGCCGGATGAAGACGGAAGTGCTGACCTGAAATATGTACTTGATGTTGCCAGAACTGTTGGCAAGCATATGAACCGTCATATTCTGATTGTAACCAAAAGTACTGTGCCGGTTGGAACCGCCAAAAAAGTCCGCAATGCTATCCAGGAAGAGCTCAATCAGCGCAACCTGAGCCTTGAATTCGATGTTGCCTCCAACCCCGAATTCCTGAAAGAAGGCGACGCCATCAGCGACTTTATGAAACCCGACAGAATTGTTGTAGGGGTTGAATCAGAAAAAGCCGAGGAGATCATGTCGAGGCTCTACAAACCATTCACCCTGAACGGGCACCCGGTAATCTTTATGGATGTTCCTTCAGCTGAAATGACCAAGTATGCTGCGAACTCAATGCTTGCAACCAAAATCAGCTTCATCAACGACATAGCCAATCTTTGTGAGATCGTCGGTGCTGATGTCAATATGGTGCGCAAAGGAATCGGAAGTGATTCAAGAATCGGGACCAAATTCATTTACCCCGGTATCGGTTACGGAGGATCCTGTTTCCCGAAGGATGTTAAGGCCCTGATCAAAACAGCCGACAATGTTGGGTACCCGATGCGCATTCTGAAAGCAGTTGAATTCGTGAACGATGATCAGAAATCCATCCTCTTCAATAAATTTATGAACTACTATGACGGCAATGTAAAAGGCCTTACGGTAGCTCTTTGGGGATTGTCGTTCAAGCCGCAAACCGACGATATGCGCGAAGCTCCGGCACTTATCATCATTGAAAAACTGCTGGCTCAGGGATGCAAGGTAAAGGCATATGATCCGGTGGCCATGGAAGAAACCCACCGTCGTATCGGTGATAAAATAGAGTATTGTAAAGATCAATACGAGGCAGCAATGGATGCCGATGCCATCATGTTGCTCACCGAATGGACCGAATTCCGCTTCCCGAACTGGAATGTGATCAAGAAACTGATCAAGAAACCTGTAGTGTTCGATGGACGTAACATCTATGACCGCAAAGAAGTGATCAACAGCGGTTACGACTACTTCTGCATCGGAGTAAATACAAAGTCATAAAACAAATCTTAAACCCCTGCCGGAATCAGCCTGTCGTTCACGCATATGCTGATTCCGGTTTTTAATAAAATATTACAGATATAAAACACTGACAATGAAAAAGATACTGGTTACAGGCGGTGCCGGATTCCTGGGCTCACATTTGTGCGAACGTTTGCTGAATGAAGGCAATGAGGTGGTATGCCTCGACAATTACTTTACCGGACAAAAGACCAACGTTGTGCATTTGCTGGACAATCCCTACTTTGAGTTAATCCGCCACGATGTTACCATGCCCTTCTTCATTGAAGTTGATGAAATTTATAACCTGGCTTGCCCGGCATCTCCGGTGCATTATCAGTACAATCCCATTAAGACCGTAAAAACATCGGTACTTGGCGCTGTAAATATGCTGGGCCTTGCAAAACGGATCAAAGCCAAAATTCTCCAGGCTTCGACCAGTGAGGTATATGGGGATCCTCAGATTCACCCGCAAACCGAAAGTTACTGGGGACATGTTAACCCGATTGGAGAAAGGGCATGTTATGACGAAGGAAAGCGTGCTGCAGAAACCCTGTTTGTAAATTACCACAAACAAAACAAGGTCAGAATCAAGATTATCAGGATATTCAACACCTATGGCCCCCGCATGCATCCCAATGACGGACGGGTAGTCTCCAATTTCATTGTTCAGGCACTTCAGGGCAAGGATATCACCGTTTATGGAGATGGAAGCCAGACCAGAAGTTTCTGCTATTATTCAGATCTGCTCGACGGCATGATCAGACTGATGAACACGGGTGATGATTTCACAGGGCCGGTAAACGTTGGAAACCCCCATGAATTTACCATACTTGAACTGGCAGAAAAAGTAATCAGGCTAACCGGTTCAAAATCACAGATTATCCGCAAACCGCTCCCATACGATGATACAAAGCAACGAAAGCCAGATATATCGCTGGCAAAGAGCAAATTGGGATGGGAACCAAAAATTGAACTCGAAGAAGGTCTGATCAAAACCATTGATTTTTTCAGAACCATAGTAAAATAGCCTATGAGAATTCTGGTAACCGGAAGCAACGGACAGCTCGGGAATGAACTGAAGGAACTTGCCCACAGTAACGATCACGATTTCCTGTTTACTGATATCGCAGAGTTGGATATTACATCTGCCGGGGCAGTAAGTCATCTGATCGGAACCTATAAACCCGACTGGCTGATTAACTGTGCTGCCTATACAGCTGTCGATAAAGCAGAACAGGAGCCTGAAAAGGCAATGCTGATCAACGCCACTGCACCTGGAATTCTGGCTGAAGCCACCCTCAATGCAGGAGCACGAATGCTTCACGTTTCAACCGACTACGTATTCGATGGTAAGGGTTACAAACCATACCGTGAAGACGATGCAACCAATCCGCTCGGAGTATATGCCAAAAGCAAAGCGGCCGGAGAATCGGAAGTTACCCGGAAGAATCCCGGGGCCATCATTGTCAGAACCTCCTGGCTTTATTCGTCCTTCGGAGCAAACTTTGTCAAAACCATTCGCAGAGTCGGCAAGGAAAGAGGCGAGCTCAAAGTGGTTGCTGATCAGATAGGCTCTCCAACCTGGGCTTGCGATCTTGCAGTAGCGATATTACATCTGATCGGTCAGAATGCTGGTTCCGGATTGTACCACTATTCAAATGACGGGGTTTGCAGCTGGTTTGATTTCGCCAAAGCCATCATAGAGTTCTCCGGCATAAATTGCCGTGTATTGTCAACAGATACTGCAGGCTATCCTTTACCCTCTCCCCGACCCTACTACAGTGTTCTTGACAAGTCGAAATTCTGCACCGAAACAGCACAAACTATACCTTACTGGCGCGATAGCCTGAAAAAATGTATAGCTTTGCTGAATGAACAGGAGCGAACTTAACAGACTGCATACCAAGGTTTTTGAAGTTGCATCGGAAGTACTTTCGGTGCTGGGGCCTGGCCTTGACTCTGACATTTACAAAACCTGCTTCCAGCATGAACTCAGACTCAAAGGTTTGATGTACAAACGTGAAGTTAAATTTCCCATATTCTATAAAGACCTGAAAACCAGTCACGAAATCAAAGCTGAATTGCTGGTAGAAAACCATCTGGTGGTCGAAATCATTCCTGAAAATGAAATCAGTACTATCAGAGTCAGTGCCTTACAGACCAAACTAAAACTCACCGGTCTGAAAATGGGCGTTCTCATCTCGTTCAACTGCAGCAACATCATTGAGGGGTACAAAAAAATTGCAATAACCTCATGACAAATTAAGCTGTTCCATTGTTGTTATCTCACTTTTCATTATCTTCGGTTGTCAAAACTTAACATTATTATGAATATACAGGAAGTAGATCCAGGAATTATTGAAAAAGCCAATATCTGGCTTAATGGAAACTATGATGCTGATACAAAAGCACATGTAAAAGAAATGCTCGAGAATGACCCGGCCGAGCTTGTGGAGTGTTTCTACCGCGACCTTGAATTCGGTACCGGTGGCCTCAGGGGTATCATGGGCACCGGTACCAACCGGATGAACAAATACACCGTAGGGGCCGCAACCCAGGGGCTTGCCAACTATCTGAAAAACTGTTTCTCAGGAGCTGAACTGATCAGCGTTGCCATTGCATATGATTCGCGCAACAACAGTGCCTATTTCGCGAGGATAACCGCTGAAGTGCTGGCAGCCAACAATATAAAGGTTTTTCTGTTCAATGACCTGAGGCCGGTCCCTGAGCTTTCGTTTGCTGTAAGGCAGCTCGGATGCCAGAGTGGTGTGGTTATCACTGCTTCTCACAACCCGAAAGAGTACAATGGATACAAGGTGTACTGGAATGATGGCGGCCAGCTGGTTCCTCCGCATGATAAAAATGTAATTACGGAAGTTAACCGTATTTCCTCAGTAGACGATATCAGGTTTGAAGGCTCTGCCGGGAATATTCAGATGATCGGTAAAGAAATGGATGAGCTTTATTTCGATATGCTGAAGTCTTTGTCACTTTCGCAGGATGTGATTGCAAGGCAGCACGACATGAAGATCGTTTATTCACCGATTCACGGCACCGGAGCCCGGATGGTACCTCCGGCACTGGCAAGGTTTGGTTTCACTTCGGTGAATCTTGTTGAAGAACAAATGAACCCCGATGGCAATTTCCCAACGGTGCACTCTCCGAATCCTGAGGAAAAAGCTGCCATGAACATGGCACTGGAACTGGCAAAGAAAACAGACGCCGAACTGATCCTGGCTACCGATCCGGATTCTGACAGGGTTGGTGTGGGAGTGAAGGACATGCACGGGAACTACATCCTGCTTAATGGCAACCAATCGGCTACACTGCTTATCTATTATCTTGTCAATCAGTGGAAAAACAGAGGATTGTTAACTGGCAGGGAATTTATTGTCAAAACCATTGTGACATCTGAATTGCTGAAGGAGATTGCCCAAAGCTTCGGTATAGAGTCATATGATGTCCTCACGGGTTTTAAATACATTGCCGAGAAAATACGGCTTTTCGAAGGTGAAAAACGCTTTATCGGTGGTGGAGAAGAAAGCTACGGATACCTTGTTGGCGACAGTGTCAGGGATAAGGATGCTGTGATTTCTTGCTGTATGCTGGCTGAAACTGCTGCCTGGGCTAAGGACCAGGGATTGTCGATGTATGAATTGCTGATAAGAATCTACAAAGAATACGGCTTTTATCTTGAAGATCTGATCTCCATAACCAAAAAGGGCAAAGCCGGGGCTGAAGAGATTCAGCAGATGATGAAGGATTATCGTTCCAACCCACCTTCACACATCAACGGAGAAAAAGTAGTCCTGATCAAAGACTACAAGAGTCAAACGGAAAGAAATGTCCTCACAGGAGTGGATTCAGCAATAGACCTGCCCAAATCCGACGTCCTTCAGTTTTTCCTCGAGAGCGGCAGTAAGATAACTGTAAGACCCTCAGGAACAGAGCCCAAGATTAAATTCTACTTTGGAGTGAAAGGCATGCTGGAGGATGTCAGCCACTTTGATGAAGTCAATAAAAAGATGGGGGAACAATTGCAGGCCATCATTCAATCGATGGGATTGAAATAAAAAAAGCGGCATAAGCCGCTTTTTTTTCTGATCAGTTTCGGGTCAGCAACCGAGTGTTGCAACCATTACAGCCTTAATTGTATGAAGCCTGTTCTCAGCCTCATCGAAGACTACGCTCATGGGTGATTCAAATACATCATCGGTAACTTCCATGGCTTCAAGACCATACTTGCGGAAAATATCTTCACCAATCGTAGTCTCACGGTTGTGGAAAGCCGGAAGGCAGTGCAGGAATTTAACCTTGGGATTGCCTGTCATTGCAACAACTTCCTTGTTAACCTGATAGGGTTTCAGAAGCTGAATGCGCTCAGCCCAGACTTCAGCAGGTTCTCCCATCGATACCCAAACATCCGTATAAAGGAAATCAGCGTTCTTTACACCTTCCTCAACAGATTCAGTTAGGGTGATCTTTGCACCGGTTTCTTCGGCGATCTTTCTGCATTGCGCAACAAGCTCCTCATTTGGCCAGCAGGCTTTGGGGGCTGCTGCCCGGAAATCCATACCCATTTTGGCAGCACCTACCATCAATGAGTTGCCCATATTGTTGCGGGCATCACCCAGGTAGCAGAAAGAAACCTGATGAAGGGGTTTGTCTGAATGTTCCATCATGGTGAGGAAATCAGCCAGAATCTGGGTAGGATGAAACTCAGTAGTGAGTCCATTCCACACAGGAACTCCGGCATATCTGCCCAGCTCTTCAACAATCTGCTGACCATATCCACGGTATTCAATTCCGTCGTACATGCGGCCAAGCACCCTTGCTGTATCTTTCATCGATTCCTTTTTCCCGATCTGTGATCCGGAAGGACCAAGGTATGTTACATGGGCTCCCTGGTCCAGAGCTGCCACTTCAAAGGCACATCGTGTGCGGGTGGAGTCTTTCTCGAAAATGAGCGCAATGTTTTTGCCTTTGAGCATTTGCTGCTCTGTGCCTGAATACTTGGCTTTCTTTAAATCAGCCGAAAGCTGAAGTAAGTATTTGATTTCCTGAGGAGTAAAATCAAGCAATTTTAAAAAATTGCGGTTTCTGAGGTTGAATGCCATAAAATCTCAATTATTTAAGTTAATGATTGGTGAAAACTAAACGATAACAATGCGGGTGCCGCCATTGTCAATTCCGAGTTTATCGGAACTTGTGATAATGGCATCTTTTCCGGTTCCCTGAACAAAACTGATTGCAGCCCTGATTTTCGGGGCCATGCTGCCTTCTGCAAACTGACCATCTGCAAGATGCATTTTTGCTTCTGAAATGGTCATCCTGTCAATTGATTTCTCCTGAGGAGTATTGTAATTGATGCAAACCTTGGCAACATCAGTAAGAATAAAAAACTTATCAGCCCTGACCTGAACTGCAAGCAGGGACGAGGCGAGGTCTTTATCAATAACGGCATCTATACCCTGTAGTTTATTCTCCTGCACATAGAACTGCGGAATACCGCCCCCGCCAACAGCAATCACAATCTGACCGGCCCTGGCCAATGCTTCAATTGATTTCTGGTTGCTGATAACCAATGGCTTTGGGCTGGCAACTACCTTTCTGTAACCGCGATTTCTCGGGTCAGCGGCAAATACTGCCCCTGTTTCTGCTGTAATGCGCTCTGACTCCTCTTTGGTATAGTAGGGTCCGACAGGCTTGGTCGGATTGCTGAATGCAGGATCATTCTTGTCGACCAGTACCTGGGTAATAATGGATATGATATCCCGGTCCAGATCGTTGGCCATCATTACGTTACGCAATTGTTGCTCTATGATATAGCCAATAAATCCCTGTGAATAAGCAACGGCAACATCAAGCGGCATATCCGGCAAACCGTAAAGTTTATTGCCTGCAGTGTTTGAAAGCAGGATATTGCCTACCTGAGGTCCATTTCCGTGGGTAACGACAAGATTATAATCTGCCCTGATGAGGGTTAATAAACGTTCCGCAGTTTCATAGGCATTCGATTCCTGATCATCTATGGTGCCTTTCTGGTCGCTTCTCAAAAGCGCATTTCCTCCCAAGGCAACAACAGCTAATTTCTTCATAAAAGTCTGGTGGTTTAATTTGCAGCAAAAGTAACTACTTTATTACAAAAAGCAAGAACACGGTTTATGATTAAAAATTTCATAACATACAGTTATTTAGATAAATAGTTCAACGCCCTTCCTTCATCACATTCAATGTGAAGTTTAGCATTTTGGTTAATCAGGCTGTTGTATCTTTGCATGATGAAGAATAACAAACTTGCTTATCTGCTGGCCCTGCTGGCTGTTGTATTGTGGTCAACTGTCGGGTCCGCCTTCAAAATTACCCTGGGCTATATCAATTATATACAGTTGCTGCTTTTCTCCTCTTTTACGGCACTTCTGTTTCTTACGGGACTAATTGTTTATCAGAAAAAGACTGCTTCATTGTTACTTACGAAAAAAAAACACATTGTATCTTCGGCTGTCATGGGTTTGCTGAATCCCTTCGCCTATTACCTGATTCTCTTCAAAGCTTATTCATTGTTGCAGGCGCAGGAGGCAGTTGCGCTAAACTATACATGGCCGGTGATTCTGGTGCTGTTCTCTGCATTCTTTTTTAAGCAAAAGCTAAGCTGGATGAACATAACAGCAATGCTGGTCAGTTTTACCGGAACACTGGTAATTGCCACGAGAGGAAAAATTCTGAGTCTTCACTTTTCCGATCCGGTCGGGGTCGGACTGGCAGTGGTCAGCGCTTTTTTCTGGGCAATGTACTGGATTATGAATATGAAAGATACCAGAGAAACAACGGAGAAACTCCTGTTGAATTTTTTCTTTGGTTTTATTTACATATTTATTTTCAGCTCCCTAACTGGAAACCTTACGCTCCCCTCCCTCCAAGCAGGAATCGGTTCAGTGTACATCGGACTGTTTGAAATGGGGGTAACGTTTGTGATCTGGCTGAATGCATTAAAATATGCCGAAAACACAGCTGCTGTGAGTAACCTTGTTTACCTTTCTCCTTTTCTGTCGTTGATGGTGGTGTCAGTCGCTGTTGGTGAGAAGATCATGACCTATACCATCACAGGCTTGTTGCTGATCATTGGTGGAATCATGCTTCAGCAGCTGATACGAAAGAAAACTACAGAATTATAAGTATTTGGAAATCGTCTGCAACAAGCCCGCAGGTCTGATCGGTTTG
>CALMDN010000250.1 GCA_937864935.1 uncultured Bacteroidales bacterium | reverse complement strand
CCCAAAGATCACCTCGACTGCGGGGCCTGCGGTTATGATTCGTGCCGCGACCATGCCATTGCCATCATCCGCGGACTGGCTGAACACGAAATGTGCCTGCCTTATGCCATTGAGAAACTCCACAATTATGTCAGGGAACTCAACATTTCAAACGAGAAGCTGGCCAATACCCAGGAAGCCCTGAAGCAATCGGAAAAGCTTGCCGGGCTGGGACAACTGTCGGCAGGAATCGCCCACGAACTGAACAATCCCCTTGGGGTGATTACCATGTACAGCAATATCCTGAAAGACGAATCTGCCGCCGACAATCCCATCAGGCCTGACCTGGAACTGATTGTCGAGAATGCAGAAAGATGCAAAAAAATCGTGGGTGGCCTGCTGAACTTTGCCAGAAAAAATCAGGTTAATTTTTCAGAAATTGACTTTAACAAGCTGCTCGAACACTCAGTCAGCTCTGTGATCATGCCTGGCAACATTGTAAAAACGCTCGACAGTCAGATTAAAAATCCGAAAGCGAGCGTTGACTATGATCAGCTGGCCCAGGTTTTCACCAACCTCCTGAAAAATGCTGTCGAAGCCATGCCTCCAGAAGGCGGCAGAATACAGATCAGGGCACTGGATTCAACCGACGAATTTACTGTGTATATCATTGATACCGGCAGCGGGATCAGCAAAGAAAACATGGGAAAGCTGTTTACCCCGTTTTTCACAACCAAAGCCATCGGTAAAGGGACAGGACTGGGATTGCCCATTATATACGGCATTGTTAAAATGCACAAAGGCAGCATTACGGTTAAATCGAATGCCGATCCGGAGAAAGGCCCGACCGGTACCACTTTCACGATCACCATACCAAGGTTACCGGCAAACTGACTAACAAACCAATACAGAACACCGCATTTATGAAAAAGACAATTCTGATTGTTGATGATGACATGGACTACATGTTTCAGATGAAGCTTAAAGTCGAGCAGTTCGGTTTTGAAACCATTACTGCTGAAGGACAGAAAGAGGCTGAACTGATCATCGAAACCATCAGGCCCGATCTTGCGATCCTCGACCTCATGATGGAGAATGATGACAGCGGGTTCATTCTGGCCTACAAGATTAAAAGAAAATACCCGGAAGTGCCAATCATTATTGCAACTGCAGTAACAGCGGAGACCGGAATGACCTTCGACATCAATTCAGACGAAAACAAACAGTGGATCAAGGCGGATCTGTTTCTCGACAAAGGGATCAGGGCCGATCAGTTGCTGAAAGAAATCAACAAACTGCTTAAAATCTGAGGCATGGCTGAATACAAGATTCTGGTCGTTGATGATGAACCCGGTATCCGGATGGGTACCAAACGAATTCTGCAGAATTTCAAGGTCGATTACCCCTTTATGGACGAGCACATAGAATTTGTTGTGCTGGAAGCTGGTACCGGCGAAGAAGGTATTGAACTCATCGACAGTGAGATGCCCGACATTATCCTGCTCGACAACAAGTTACCTGGCATTCAGGGGGTTGAGGTGCTGGAGTATGTCAAAAAAAAGCTTTACGACATCGTGGTGGTGATGATTACCTCCTATGCCTCGCTCGAACTGGCCGTAAAAGCCACCCGCGACGGTGCCTACGACTTTATTCCAAAACCCTTTACCCCTCAGGAACTCAGGTCATCGATCGAGAACATTACCAAGCAGCTTTTTCTGAAGCGGATGACACAGAAAATGAACAAAGAAGGGAAACTTATCAGGTTTCAGTTCCTTTCGGTGTTGTCTCATGAGCTGAAAGCCCCAATCAACGCCATCGAAGGGTATATTAAAATGATGAAAGACAAGCAGTTTGGTGACAATATTTCCGCTTATGAAGAGATGATCGACCGGTCACTTGAAAGGATCAACGGCATGCGCAGCCTGATCATGGACCTGCTTGACCTCACCAAAATAGAATCGGGTAAGCCGGTTCAAAACCTGCAGGAAGTTAACTTAACCAGGATTGCCAGAATATCGGTAGATACCATGCGGCCCTATGCCATACAGAAAGATGTTGACATTTACCTGAATACCCGGGAGGATATTTCTTTTCAGGCTGACCCCAATGAAATAGAAATAATCTTCAACAACCTGATATCCAACGCTGTTAAATACAATAAAACCGGAGGTCGTGTTGACATCTTCATCGAACAGCAGCCCGACTTTACCATCCTTCAGGTTTCAGACACAGGCATCGGAATAACAGAAGACGACAAAGGCAAATTGTTTCAGGATTTCGTCAGAATTAAAAATCAGAAAACCAGAAACATCACCGGTTCCGGTCTCGGATTGTCGATTCTGAAGAAAATCGTTGACATGTATCACGGAGAAATCGACATCCAGAGTATCCCTGACAAAGGCACTACTTTCACCATAAAACTCCCGAACAATCCTTGAATCAATCAATTCTCAGAAAATGAAAAAACTCCCTGATAAAACTGTGGAACGCCTGAGTCAGTACCGCCGGGCACTGCTCGATTACCTTTCGGGCGGGAAACAACACATTTTCTCTCATGAAATTGCCAACCTGCTGCACATTACTGCAGTTCAGGTAAGGCGCGACCTGATGCTGATCGGTTACACCGGCACCCTGCGGCAGGGATACGACGTGAAGGAGCTGATCGAAATCATCGGCAAAATCATTGACACCCGTGACGGACAGAAAGTGGCCGTGGTAGGCATCGGTAACCTTGGCCGAGCCATTATGGGCTATTTCAGCGGCAAACGCACCAGGCTATCTATCGTGGCAGCTTTTGACGTCAACCCCGAAAAAACAGGGAAAATATACGCCGGAGTACCCTGTTGTAACCTCGATGAAATGCAGGAGATTAGC
>CALMDN010000249.1 GCA_937864935.1 uncultured Bacteroidales bacterium | reverse complement strand
TTTACCGTTGGTGGCAGTAAACACATTGTATTGGTCGGTATTTGAAATACTGGTGTAATAAAACTGCCCCTTCAATATAAAACCAGCATTGTTGTACCGTACATCCAGTCCGATCATGGAAATTCCTACCACCGAGGAATCGGCGCGCTGAACAAGAGCAACACTGTCTCTGTTGAGTTTTGAATACAATCGGGTTTGCGATTCTCCAAAGTATCCTGAAAGCCCGATATTCAGATTTTTTATTCCGTAAAACTCTATTTTCCCGGTAAATGCCGGGCTTGATATGGTTGCTTTGGAGCCTTTCTGTCTTCCTTCCCTGAGTGCTTTGCTGCCGGAAAAGACACCGGCCCCTGCATCATAACCATTAAACCCGTTAACGAGATAGAACTGATATTTTGTTTTTGCGGGTAGATAATTTCCTGTGAATCCGAATCCGATTTCACGCCATGTAGTGGGAGCAATCCGCGTATCAATCAGCGGCCGCTCAACCCCGTTAAAGGTAACCGGTTCATGATATTCATTGGTAATTCCCATTGGAACCAGCAGGATCCCAGCCCTTATGTTCAGGAAATTGTTAAGCCTGTGTTGTATAAACATTTGTTCAACCCAGGTTTCCTTTGCGTTCTCAATTTCAATTTCAGACACGAACTGTGTTCGTCCTGAAAAGCTGTAACCCAGAAACATCACCATTCTATGGGCATCAAGGGTTCCCGGACTGAACTGGTTATTGACAAAAGGTTGGTTGTAGTGTACTTCGCCGTAGCCGCCAATCGAGAGACCGGGTTTATCGGCCAGCATTATATCGGCGCTGTTCATATACTGAGCGTTCAGTGTGTCGCCGGGTTGTGCAGAGGCAATCATCTGAACTGCCAGAAAAACAAGTGTGAGCAATATCTTTATGTTCATCGTTCTGTTTTTAAAAATTCACTGCAAAACTATCGCTGCAGTTTTGCCTGCACAATCCCGGGAAATTGTGAATTTGCGGCATCAAAGTCATCATTTGAAGGGATATAAACTATACGAATGTCAGAAGGCACTTTCTGGCTTCAGGGATTAACGGCTCTGGAGGATTATTGGGTTTTCCTCCGGAAGCAGACAAAAAGATTGTGTCCTGATTTACTTAAGTGAGACCTTTGTGGTGCGGTTAGCCAGCCTGGTCTGTGGTGCAACCTGGAAGGCCGGGGGAGTGATCTCAGTTTGGCTGCCGGCTCCTGAGTCCCCTGAAATAAAAAAGCCATCCGATGGGATGGCCTTGAATATTGACATGCAGGAGATACTGCTACCCTAGTACGGAGGTCACCAGTCCGGCAGCTTCATGCAACAATGTTGCTGAATATACTTTCAGGCCTGATTTTTCAATCAGCACCTTGGCTTCTTCGGCATTGGTTCCCTGCAGCCTGACAATGATGGGGATGTCGATGGTACCAATGTTGCGGTATGCGTCAACGATTCCCTGAGCTACACGGTCGCAGCGTACGATGCCACCAAAGATATTGACCAGAATTACTTTAACATTCGGGTCCTTCATGATGATCCGGAAGGCCTGCTCCACGCGTTCGGCATTGGCGGTTCCTCCGACATCGAGGAAGTTGGCCGGTTCGCCACCTGAAAGTTTGATGATGTCCATGGTAGCCATGGCAAGGCCGGCACCATTCACCATACAGCCAACATTTCCGCTCAGTTTCACATAGTTGAGGTGATACTGTCCGGCTTCAACTTCCGCAGGGTCTTCTTCCGTAAGATCGCGCATGGCAGCATAATCCGGATGACGGAACAGGGCATTGTCATCGAGGCGCATCTTGCAATCGGCAGCGAAAATCAGGTTATCCGAAGTCTTGAATACCGGATTGATTTCGAGCATGGCAGCATCGGTACCCATATATGCAGTATAGAGTGCTTTAACAAACTGCTGCATGTTTTTGTGCGCCGGGCCGTCAAGCTTCAGGTTGAAGGCGATTTTGCGACACTGGAAATCACGGAGGCCTACCCTGGTATCTATCTCTTCGGTAAAAATAAGGTGGGGCGTATGGGCGGCTACCTCTTCAATATCCATTCCACCTTCGGTGGAATACATAATCATCACTTTTCCGGTGGCCCTGTTGAGGAGCATACTCATGTAAAACTCTTTTGGTTCGCTCTCACCCGGATAGAAAATATTCTGTTCAATAAGAACCTTACTCACCAGTTTTCCGGCAGCACCTGTCTGGGGGGTCACCAGGGTCATCCCGATAATCTGGGAAGCTTTTTCCCAGACTTCGTGCAGTGAATGGGCAATCTTTACGCCTCCACCCTTACCACGGCCACCGGCATGTATCTGAGCTTTAACAGCCCAGCGGTCAGAATTTGTCAGTTGTTGGATTTCTTCGGCTGCTTTAACGGCAATTTCAGGGGTCTCGGCCAGTATTCCTTTAGGGACCGGAACGCCAAATGATCTGAGAATCTGTTTTGCCTGGTACTCGTGAAGGTTCATAAATCAATGGTGTTTTGAATTTATCACTCGGGTTTCAAATTTCTGTTTTTTATTTTCAGGGTATTAAAAAACTGTTAATTTTGCTCAGGAACAGCAAAGCTGTTTTATGCCCCGGGGCAAAGATAGAGGAATTTCGATATTAAATAATTCAGGCATTAATAAAATCAGAGTGTTCTTTTTCGGAAAACAAAAAAGCAAAAATGGGCGTATTTTACTTAAGATTATTACATATTCTACTGAATAAGAACAATATAATATATCCAATATATCTGTTGTCTTTTCTCATTTTATCCCTTTACCCTGCATCGGCACAGCAGTTACCTGAGGCAACGATTGTCCGCACTGAAGATTCACCGAGAATAGATGGCAGCATTATGGAAGACATATGGCGCAATGCGACAACCATTACCGAATACATTCAATATGAGCCGGTACTTGGGGCCAATCCAGCCATGCCTACAAGGGTGAGGTTGCTGTACGACAATGAGGCACTCTATGTTGCTGCTGAGATGATGGACTCATCGCCCGATAGCATTGCCCGGCAGCTTGGAGAACGCGATAACGATGATCTGAATGCCGACTATTTCGGAATCGGATTTGACACTTACAACAATCAACAGGATGCTTATTATTTTCTGGTCTCTGCCTCCGGTGTTCAGGTTGATCTGCGGCAGGCGGATGCCACCTACGATGCAGTTTGGGAAAGCTCAGTTAAAATTGTCCCGAACGGCTGGATTGCCGAAATGAGAATCCCCTACTCTGCGCTGAGGTTTCCGAACAAGGAGAAACAGGACTGGGGAATGCAGGTTTACAGGCGGATCCGGAGGTACCGGCAGGAGATTCAATGGTCACCCGAAGAAAAGGGGGCAGGAAGCAAACTGATCCACTGGGGCAAACTCCGGGGGTTCGAAAACATCAAACCTCCCCTGAGACTTTCGTTCACCCCGTATGTATCGGCCAGCCTGCCGCACAACAGCGACCCTTCTGCCAAAGATGATCCTTTCTCAACGGCATACAATGGTGGAATGGATATCAAATACGGCATCAATGAGAGTTTCACCATGGACATGATCCTTTTGCCTGATTTTACGCAGGTTCAATCAGACAAAATCCAGAAAAACCTCACTGCCTTCGAGTTGATCTATGATGAAAACAGAACCTTCTTCAATGAAGGTACCGACCTGTTTCAGAAAGGTGATCTTTTCTATTCGAGAAGGATCGGACGTGTTCCCCTGCTCTACTATTCCGCCGGAAGTACACTGGATACCAATGAAACCGTA
>CALMDN010000248.1 GCA_937864935.1 uncultured Bacteroidales bacterium | reverse complement strand
ATTACGAGTTTAACGGGATTAATGACCCCCATCAGGCGGTTGGCATTTTTATTCAGATCTTCACGGATACAGATTTCAAGCAACCCTACATCAATCACATTTT
Organism: uncultured Bacteroidales bacterium; assembly: GCA_937864935.1. Classification (GTDB taxonomy): domain Bacteria; phylum Bacteroidota; class Bacteroidia; order Bacteroidales; family Lentimicrobiaceae; genus Lentimicrobium. The sequence continues at coordinate 3,413 of CALMDN010000248.1, read as the reverse complement.
CACGTTTTGCAACACCAACAAGGTCTGCAAAATTGCGGATGGATGCAGGGGTATAACCCCGGCGGCGAAGTCCCGAAATGGTTGGCATCCGGGGATCATCCCAGCCATTAACGAAATTGTTTTTAACCAGTTCGAGCAGTTTACGCTTGCTCATCACTGTGTAGGTTATGTTGAGGCGGGCAAATTCAATCTGCTGGGGAGCAAAGATCTCCAGTTCGCGGATGCACCAGTCGTAAAGGGGGCGGTGAACTTCAAATTCGAGTGTACAGATACTGTGGGTTATGCCTTCAATACTGTCGCTCTGACCATGGGCAAAATCATACATGGGATAAATACACCATTCATTGCCTGTTCTGTGGTGCTCGGTATGAATGATGCGGTACAGAATCGGATCGCGCATGTGCATGTTTGGCGATGCCATATCGATTTTAGCCCTCAGAACCCGGCTGCCTTCGGCAAATTCACCGGCTTTCATCCTCCTGAAAAGATCAAGGTTTTCCTCCACCGGTCTGTTGCGGTAAGGGCTTTCCTGACCCGGTCGGGTAGGGGAGCCCTTCTGCTCGGCAATCTGTTCGGCCGAAAGGTCACATACATAGGCTTTGCCCTTCAGGATAAGCTTTTCGGCAAATTCATAAATCTGATGGAAATAGTCTGAAGCAAAAAACTCGCGGCCTTCCCAGTCAAAGCCTAGCCAGTGAACATCATCGCTGATAGAATCCACGTATTCCACATCTTCTTTAACCGGGTTGGTATCATCAAACCGAAGGTTGCATTTCCCGTTGTATTTCAGGGCAGTACCAAAGTTCAGGCAGATCGACTTGGCGTGACCAATATGCAGGTAACCGTTGGGCTCCGGTGGGAAACGGGTGTGCACCCGTCCTCCGTTTTTGCCGTTGCGGATATCCTCCTCAATCATGGCATGAATAAAGTTGGTAGGCGTTTTGCTTTCACCCGGAAGCTCTGATACAGGTTTATTCTCAGTCATGCTTGGTAATTTTTACCATGCAAAGATACAAATTCAGCATTGTTGAAGGACGCGACATAAATAACCAAATTGGCAGCTGCAATTTCTTTCTTGCACAACTTCAAAAAATTGTATCTTTGCCACCCTTATCAAACCATCACATGCCTCGGTGGCGGAATTGGTAGACCTGCCTGACTGCTTCTAACGCATTTATATCCAGAGCATTTATCTTCAGTCAAGCAGGCAGGCGCGTCGGTCTGTATTATGCATACTATATTTTATATTTCCATATAAATGTGCCATGAATACATTTATAGTTTACGTGATCAGAAGTGTCAATCACAATTTCACCTATGTCGGCCTAACCGATAATCTTGAACGAAGGTTGTATCAGCACAATCACAAAGCCGGACGTTCAACCAGGCCCTATGCTCCTTACACACTCATTTATACAGAGTCCTTTGAAGATCGAACATCTGCACGAAAACGGGAAAAATATCTAAAAAGCACTGCAGGCAAAAACCACCTCAGGAAAGTTTTGTCGAAAACAGGAGATAGTCAGTACTAAAATCTTTCTTGCACAACTTCAAAAAATTGTATCTTTGCCACCCTTATCAAACCATCACATGCCTCGGTGGCGGAATTGGTAGACGCGTCGGTCTCAAAAACCGATGAACGAGAGTTCGTGCCGGTTCGATCCCGGCCCGGGGTACTGAAAAGTCCTTACAGCTTGCCTGCGGGGACTTTTTTCTTTCTGCGGCTTATTCAAAAGAATCGGCTGCTGTAGTTGATGATAACTCAGGCTCCCTGTATGACCCCTCCGGTACAGACAACCATCCGCAATATCGCTGTCGTGGCTCATGCCGATGCAGGAAAGACCACCATCACCGAGCAGTTTCTATACCTCTCAGGTCAAACCCGGCAACCGGGGAATGTCGACAAAGGAACAGCACAGACTGATTATCTTCCTGTTGAAAAAGAGCGTGGGATTTCTGTCAGCTCCTCACACACATCCTTTCACTGGGGCAATGCGCGCATCAACCTGATCGATACCCCCGGCCATGTAGACTTCTCCTCCGATGTGGAAAGGGTACTGAGGGTTCCCGACGGGGTGATTCTGGTGATTTCTGCTGTGGAAGGAGTCCAGGCCCATACCGAAACTCTCTGGACTGCCCTTCGCGAAAGAAGGATCCCTGTCATTTTTTTTATCAATAAATGCGATAGAACCGGATCAGATGCTGCTGCTGTAATCAAAGCCATTCAGAAAGAATTGCACATCACACCGCTTCAGATTCAGGAACTCAGCAATGAAGGCGGTAATGAGGTCAGCATCAGATCCTTGTGGGGAGATGAGCAGGTTGACCCAACCCTGGCTGAACGGGTCATCGAAAGCAATGAAACATTGCTGAACAATTATCTGGAAGGGGCTTCTCCAGCTTTTGAGGATCTTGACAGGCAATTTTCGAGGCTGGTGCAGAACGCTGAAGTTTATCCGCTTCTTGCAGGATCAGCCAAAATGGGTCTCGGGATGGAGTCCTTGCTTGATTTTGTGGTCAGGTATTTCCCCGCGCCTGCAGGATCGGTCGAAAAGCCGCTTTCAGCATTGGTGTATGGCATCGGCCACGATAAAATCATGGGAAAGATTGCCTTTATAAAAATCTTCAATGGCAGGGTTAAGAACAGGGAAGTTATTTTGAATGCCACAAGTGGGGTAGAGGAGAAGATAACCCAGGTACGGCGGCAGTTCCCGGGACGGTATGAGGATACCGGAATGGCTGAAGCAGGCGATCTGGCCGGGCTTTGTGGCCTCAGCAGCGTTCGGGTGGGTGATCTGCTCGGTTCAGGTGCCCCGGAAATACCTGAGGTAGTATCACTCAGAACCCCGCTGATCATTGTCCGGGTAAGGGCACTGAATCAGAAAGAATACCCGGCCCTGGTAACAGCCATGCAGGAGCTTTCCTCCGAAGATCCGGCCCTTGGGTTTGAGTGGTTGCGTGAAGAATCAGAGCTACAGGTAAAAATCATGGGATGGATACAGATGGAGGTGCTTGAACAGATACTTATCGATAGGTTCGGAATACAGGCAAAGTTTGAAAATCCAACTGTCATCTACAAAGAGACACCCGCCTCTACAGGTGATGGTTTTGTACAATACTGGATGCCCAAACCCTGCTGGGCCATTCTGAAATTCAGGATTGAAGCCGGACCTCGTGGAAGTGGAGTTTCCTACAGGAGTCTGGTAAGTTTCAACGATGTACAGCAGAAATACCAGCATGAAGTGGAGCGCACCCTAAGCACTGCGCTGAAGCAGGGAATCAAAGGCTGGGAAGTTACCGATATAAGGATCACCCTGATTGAAGGCGAAGAACACCCCATGCATTCGCGGGCAGGCGATTTCGCTGTGGCAACACCAATGGGCATCATGAACGGCCTGGTCAATACCGGCACT
>CALMDN010000247.1 GCA_937864935.1 uncultured Bacteroidales bacterium | reverse complement strand
CGAGTCCGGCGATTACATATACAACCCCCAGGAACGGCATCACCTTCATGATGCCCCCCATTTCGTTGATCATACGGGTATGTGTACGGCCGTAGATCATCCCGATCAGGGCGAAGAAGAGGGCTGTCATAAGTCCATGGGAGATCATCTGAAGGATGGCTCCGTTGAAGGCGGTCTGGTTCATCATGAGTACAGCAAACAGTACAAGTCCGCAGTGGCTTACCGAGGAGTAGGCGTTGATGTATTTAAGGTCTTTCTGCCAGATGGCTCCGAAGGCGCCGTAAACTACGCTGATGCCGGTGAGGATCAGGAAGATCCAGGCCTGTTCCTGGGCGGCTTCGGGCATCAGGAAGATGGCAACCCTGAAGGCACCGTAACCTCCGAGTTTCATCAGAACGCCGGCATGAAGCATAGAAACGGCCGTAGGGGCTGAGGCATGTCCGTCGGGCGACCAGGTGTGGAAAGGGAAGAGAGCCCCCAGGATACCGAATCCGATAAAGGTAAACGGGAAGAGGAACCTCTGCATCTCAACAGGAATGTCGATTTTGGATATTTCAAGCAGGTTCCAGGTGAGCTGGCCACCGGCAGGCGCCGAATAAAAATAGATTCCGAGAAGGCCCACCATCAGCAGGGCCGAACCGCCCATCAGCATCAGCGTCAGCTTCATGGCTGAATACTCCTTGGGTCCGGAGCCCCAGATGCCGATCAGCAGGTACATCGGGATCACGGCAATCTCATAAAAGAGAAACATGGTAAACAGGTCGAGTGAAATGAAGAACCCGAATACCCCGGTGGCAAGCAGAATCAGTGAGATAAAGAATTCGCGGGAGAGAAACTCCATGTTCCAGGATGCAAAAATACCGGCAAATACCACAATGCCTGTAAGGGCGATCATGGCCACCGAAATACCGTCCACGCCAATGGCGTAATGGATGTTGAGCGAAGGGAACCAGAGTGCATCGTAGGTAAACAGCATTTCAGCCGTATTGCCTGCCTTGCGCTCGGCGAGGTACATGAAAACAAGCACGGCCGAAAGAATCAGCTGCACCGACATCCCCACCGCGGAAACCACGCGGGTTTGCTTCATGTTTTTTGTAAAGACAATGGCCACCGAAGTAAGCACGGGAACCAGCACAAATAAACTGAGTATATTCATAGTCGGACGTTTTCTTTACAGGATAAATACGAAAATAATGACCAGCACAATGGTACCTGTAATGAATACATAACCATACTGCTGAATCCTTCCACTCTGAAGTCCCTTGATCAGGAATGAGGTTTTTTCGATGATCCGGGCAATCAGGTTCATGGTGCCATCCACGATGTGGCGGTCGAACCAGGCAACCGGTCGTGAAACGAAGTTGAAAAGAACCTTTTTGGTAACGAAGAGGTAAACTTCATCCATGTAAAACTTGTGGTAAGCCCAGGTGTAGAAGTTGCCGAATCCGCCGGCGAGTTTGTCGGGCACGGCGGTTTCTTTGCGGTACATCAGGGTGGCGACCAGGATACCGAGCACGCCGATAAGCACCGAAGGAATGGCAATGGCATAATCAATGTGAGCCTCGAATGGCATACCGTCGCTGGTAACCAGTTCGTGGAATGGCAGGAAGCCTGAGAAAACGGCACCGAAAGCCAGGATCATCAGCGGGATGGTCATGGTTGCGGGGGCTTCGTGCGGGGTATGGTGATAATGGGTGTGTTTTCCCCAGAAGATGCTGTAATAGAGCCTGAACATGTAGAATGCGGTGAGGCCTGCCACGGCAAACTCGATGATGAACAGCGGAAGGCTGTGGTGGTAGGCTGCAACCAGAATTTCATCCTTGCTGAAAAATCCCGAAAGGGGAGGGATTCCGGCTATGGTGAGACAGGCAATCAGGAAGGTGATGTGGGTGATGGGCAGGTACTTGCGCAGACCGCCCATGTCGCGCATATCGTTGCTGTGTACGGCATGGATAATGGCGCCGGCACCAAGGAAGAGCAGGGCCTTGAAAAAGGCGTGGGTAAACAGGTGGAAGTTACCGGCCATGAATCCCAGCCCGTCGTGTCCGCCATAGCCTGAAACCCCCAGAGCCAGCATCATGTAACCGATCTGCGACATGGTGGAATAGGCCAGCACCCGCTTGATGTCGGTTTGCGTACAGGCAATGATGGCAGCAAAGAGCGAGCTGATTCCGCCTACCCAGGCCACCACATGCAGCGCATCGGGTGCAACCATTGAATAAACCGGAAACAAACGCGCAACCAGGTAAACACCGGCAACAACCATGGTAGCTGCATGAATCAGCGCAGAAACCGGAGTAGGACCTTCCATAGCATCCGGAAGCCAGATATGCAGCGGAAACATGGCTGATTTCCCGGCACCACCCATAAAGATGAAGATCAGTGACCAGGTAAGCACCGAGAGACCCATGAAAGCGGCTCCTCCGGCTTGAGCAATTGCAGGGCCGTCAGGTTTCACAAGGGTCTGAAAGTCAAA
>CALMDN010000246.1 GCA_937864935.1 uncultured Bacteroidales bacterium | reverse complement strand
GCCAGGCGGCTGACATCCAGCCTGTAGGAGTCGGCATCGATCACGGTGGAGATGTATCTGCGGCCATCCATACCGTAAACCATCAGTTCAGCATTTGCAGAACCAGTGATGGTTACAGCCTCAGAAGCCGGATTGGGATAAACCAGCAGCTCCGGTGCCGCAACATAGGAATTGCTTACGTAAACAAAATTCAGAATGTTGGAGAACGACCATTCAGACTCCCCGTTGGTATATATCGCCTTTACGGCATACACATACTTTCCGCTGGCAACCGGTGGCCATTCAGGATCAATAAAATCTGTAACAGTCAGCGGTTCTTCATTCAGCAGCGGCCAGTTCCCGGCATTTCCGATGTCGTCAAGGGTGCCCATACTGATGTTGTAGGCATTTACCGAGCGGCCGGCACTGCGGTTCCCCGGATCAGCCATCGCATTGGCATGAATCAGAAACGCTCCCTGTTCACCGGTCAGTTCCGACAACACCCTGAACGATCCGTCAGCATAGCGGTAATAGGCAATATCCGGCGTGGTGAGGGTTGTATCGAAGGCAAGAAATGTCGATTGCGAAAACAGGCCACTCCAGCTGATCATCACATAATAACCACCCTGTAGCGTGATGTTGGGTATGTCGATATTCAACCATTCGTCAAGTCCCGACATGAAGGTTTCGCTGCTTACAACCACCTTGCTCTGCTCATCAAAAACATCGAGGCGCATGAGCTGTTGGGTGCTTAAGCCGTAACTGGCCCAGTAGATATCAAAACTTGTCAGCGTGGTTGGCTCATCGAAGGGGAAATAATTGCCAAGCCATACCTCTTCATTGGGTTCTCCGGCATATCCGTTTTCATGGATGCCATCATCAAAAGCAATGACCTGCTGAGCGGAAGCGGCAGGTGCCGACCAGTGAATTTCTGCCTGTTCAATGCCCGGCTGAGCCACCACGGCAAAAGGAATGATCATGGTTTCGGTGAGCACGATGGTCCCCAGATCAAGATCTGACCCGGCTACCGTTACCTGACTGGTGTAAAGATCATATCCATCGGCATCAATGGTGAGCTGATATGTCTGGAAACTGTAAACATCCTGAAGGGTAAAATCACCACCGGTGTTTGACGTTGCACTGAAATTACTGTACCCTGTGAGGGTAATCACAGCATCGGCTATGCCTGTGCCTGGGTCGTTGTCTCCTGTGATGTTGCCTGTGATATTGATCAGTTCAAGCAAGCCGAGGGTGAAATCAAGATCGCTGGTATTCCCGTAGCTGACAACCAGGGGTTGAGTAACCGGCATATAGGCAAATTTATCGGCAGTCGCTGAATAATCACCAGCAGGCACAAACGGCATTTCGTAATTTCCTGAAGCATCGGTGTAGGCGGTGATCTTCAGGTCGTCAATCACCACTTTTGCCCCTTCTATCGGATTGCCGCCCTGTTCACTCACAGTGCCGGAAGCCAGCCCAAGGTTATCGTTGAAGACAAACCGGATGTTCGGGTTGATGTTGGTGCTCATTCCACCTGTGAGCGGCGGATCGTACGGATCAGGAATGCTTACATCACCGGCTGTAACCAGGGTTGACATATACATGCTTCCATAACCGAGATAGTACTGGTCGGGGTTGCTGTGATCGCCGATCCTTTCGGTCAGGATTACCAGGTTTTTCGACCCATCGCTGTAGTTGAAAGGCGTCTGGAATGGAATGTAGTTTGTATGCCTTCCTTTGGCAATATCCAGCAATCCGTCGTACACCAGTGTCATTTCCGTTGCAGAAATCCAGGTCATCAGGTTGAGGGTATCCGTTTCGCCCACCCAGATACGCACCGGTGCGTCAACCTCATCCTTGCGGAAGAAATGGTCATAGGCTATCCCGAAAATAACACCGGTTCTGTTGATTTCTGCACTGGTATAAATGGTTTCTGACAAACTCTTTTTCGTGGTAAATTCTATCGGCCAGTTTGCATAAATAATGTCCTCGCCAACCCTGGTCAAGGTTGACTGCTCTGCGAGACCGTGAAGAATAATCTCCTGGCTGGTGTTGTTCAGCAGATACTCATCTGCGGTATAGTCAATGCTTGCAAACATGGAGAACTGCTCAATGGAAGTGAATGTGACATCAAACCCATAGGTCTGCACTTCGTGGCTTGCGATTGCGTTGCCCGGAACCGACGCCAGTTCAACCGGTTCAGGTCCGTCGCGCATCAGCCTTACCGTATACGCTCCGGCCGCAACATCCATCAGGCCGTCGTTGCGGATGCTGAAGGTAAAACTGACTGTTTCGTTTACGTTGTAGAGGTCATTGCCTGTCAGTTCCTTCGCTTTCAAATCGTAATTGTCGGAATAAACCGTTATTCCTGAACCGATCACCTGGTCGAGGTGCACACTTCCCGAGAAAGCGTAGGGGTCGGTAACATTGACAAAAAATCCGATTCTGCCGATACCGGCGTATGCCGACATATCCACCTCAATGAGGTCGTATGAGAAGATGTTCAGCGGAACGTTCTGTATAAAACTCCAGGTACGAGCAGCTTCATCAAACCAGTAAAGGTCAAGGTTTCCCGGCCACCACATGGTGGTTTTGGCAGCAAAGGTGAGGACTCCATCGGGTTCAACACTCAGCCTGGGCGAAATCAGGGTGTCAGATTTATTGTAGGCCACGAAGCAGTTGGCATTGTAGCTGCCATTGAATGGGTCGGTTGAGAGGGCCCAGCCACCGCCATGACGCCAGTTCTCCGGAGGAAAGACCCCGGCTTCGAAATCTTCATAGAAAGCACCGAAAGGAAAAACATGTGCTTCGAGAAAGGCAAAGTTGTTCTGATCGGCACCCAGGTCTTCCGGAACACTGGCTTCGAGAATGTAATCACCGTCAACCTCCGGGGCCCAGGCCACACTTACCCAGGCTGTGTCGGCCGGGCCAAGCAGACCGGTCATGGCGGTGCCGATCTCAACACCGTTGGCTTTAAAAGTCACGGTTTTGTCCTGCGGAAGTGTTCCATAATTCTGTATTCTGGCCGAAAGCTGCGGAACATCACCGACAAACAGGGTAGGAAGGCTGCATTGCAGGCCAAGTACCGCGAAATCATCGGTTACCGGAGTAACACACGAAATATAAGCTACCCAGCCCGGGGTATTCTCCCACTGCGGACCCATAAAACGGATGGTCAGTGTTCCGCTGGCATTCAGGGCATTGACTTCACCCGGACTGTCTGTCCCAAACCAGGTACCCATGAGTGGTGCCAGGGTGTCGGGTCCATTGTAGATGCTGAAACCACCCCAGCTGGCATCGAATTCGAGAAAGGTCAGCCTGATGCGGTCACCGGTATTTGCCGGGACCAGGGTAGTAACGGCATTGTCAAAATCGCCGAAATTGCCTTCAAGCCCTCCCGAATCGGTAAACGTAGCTCCGCAGCTTGTAATGGTCTGCATGCCGGTGGAAGGCATGGGGTAAACGGTTCCCAGGTTATAGATGGTTTTTTCAGAGGTATTGTTTTCAGGACGCGGATCCCCGGCGGCGCTGACAGAAGCAGCGATCAGGTATGGACCGGGAGCCGAAAAGCCGGCTGGTGTTGTGAATGAATATGTACCTATCTGATTGGCATTCAAGGTAAAAGAACCAACATTTTCGGTAACGGCTGAACCGCCGTTCACCGAATAACTCACGTTGAAACCGGTCATGGCAGCAGTTCCTTCATTCTTGATCGATACACTTACCTGTTCTGCAGCGGTGAGCCCAGGAGCCGTAACCGGTGAATCGATACTCAGCAGGGCAAGGTCATTGTCCATCCCTTCCCCGTAAAGGGCAAAAGCAAGGTTAAGGTCTCCCCAGGTTATGAAGGAAGCCGGTGTCCAGTCGGTGAATCCGGTACCAAATCCATCACCCGGATTTTTCCAGTGGTATTCAGCTTCGATGGTTACATCCACATGGGTACACCAGCCCCACTGCCCGGTGACATTGTAGTCACTGACAGCCTGAACACCAATCCAGTAGTGGCCTTCTGTAAAGGTGAGCATGGAGGGCAGCATAACCTCATACTTTGTCAGGTTTACTCCCGCATCGAGCACGAGTTCGTTGTAGCCGGTCAGACCGTTGAGGGTGTGGATTTCGGCACCGGGCAGGCCTCCATTGTCTTCATAGAAAACGAGGTTCAGCGCCTGGATGGTG
>CALMDN010000245.1 GCA_937864935.1 uncultured Bacteroidales bacterium | reverse complement strand
ATAACTTGCCGGGATCAATTGCAAAGATGTTCGCACGACTGTGACATTGTTCCCTTTCCTGGGTAATCATTTCACGTGAGCCTCCGCAGTTTACTGTATTGATATGCATTCCGAGTTTTCGCAGGGCTTCCGGAATGTTGGGTTCTTCCTCAATGCTCACTTTCCCGTTGTCGATGGTGATGTGGATGGTGAGGTAACGCCGGGAGTGCATGATCAGGGGCTCATAAATCATGCAGAGATCACGGTCGAGGAAGGTAAAAACCATATCAAGGTGTATGAATGACTCTGGTTCATAGGGCAGTTCCTGAACAATGATGTGTCTTGTTTTCTTTTCTTTCCTGAAATGGTCCACCAGAAAATCAATGCCCCTTGGGGTAGTGCGCGAACCGGTACCCACCAGCAGAATATCTTCACGTGCTATCAGAAAATCCCCTCCCTCGAAGCTGAAATCCTTGCACAGATGGCGGCCGGTCATGGGGTTGATGGTTTGCGTCGAAAAATCAGGATGGTAATCGAAGATGGCTTCCATGATGATGGATTCCCTGTCGCGGACCCGGCTGGCCATTTTGCTTACCACCACCTGGTTTCCTAAAGAGATGGAGGCATCGCGGGTAAAAAAGAAATTGTGCAGTGGCTCGAGGTCGAACCGTTCTTTGCTCAGGTAGCGGCTCAGGTTATCCCTGCTCAGCTCCACGCCTTCGATCAAAGCAACAGATAAAGCGGGAGGGTCCATGGCCAGCAGGCGGTCGGCCACCTGTTCGGCCCGTTCATGGTCAACAATGCGCTGAACAAGGCTTGTCGACACTTTGTCGTTCTGAAGTATATCCTCCAGCAGATTCTTCACCTGAAACACCCTGGTGAGTTTTTCAAGTACCCCGCGGAACTGGTTGTATTCGCTGCCAGCCACACTGAGGTTCAGAATATCGCTGTAAAGGGCTTTCTGCACGGTATTTGGGGTCATGTTCTCAACTTCACTGCCGGGCGTATGGAGAATAACCCCGTTGAGTTTTCCGATTTCAGAATTGACCTGTATGTTCATTTTATCAATCGCCATTTTTTGTTTCTGCTGAAGAGAGAGCAAAGCTAATGTTATTTTTCAGTTTAAGGAAACCGGCCCTCGTCAAAGGTGATTTACCAAAGAGCCTTTTAAAGGCTGATTTTTCCAGTGCCACCCACTCGCGGGCTGTCCAGCCGGTCCATTCGCCTTCCGGCTGAAAGGCCGGTTCATTGCCGGCTATCGAGAAACGGTTCCAGGGGCAAACATCCTGGCATACATCGCATCCGAAAATCCATTGGTTCATCTGCTTGCTGAACTCCTCCGGAATGGCATCTTTCAGTTCAATCGTAAGATACGAAATGCATTTGTTTGCATCCAGTTCATGCGGAGCAGTGAGGGCTCCGGTCGGGCAGGCATCCATGCAACGGGTGCAGTCGCCGCAATAGTTGCCTCCGAAAGGGTTGTCGGGGAGAAGGGTAAGGTCGGCGATGATCTCAGCAAGGAAGAAAAACGAGCCATGGCGCCGGCTGATCAGCATGGTGTTGCGTCCAATCCAGCCCAGCCCGGCATTCACGGCCCAGGCACGGTCGAGCACCGGGGCCGAATCAACGAAAACACGGTGGCTGAAAGGTCCGGTGGTCTCAGCGATGTACTCAACCAGGTATTGCAGCTTTTCTTTGATCACAAAGTGATAATCGGTACCCAAGGCGTATTTGGAAACTTTCAGCTCCGGAGAAAGCTCAGCGTTGTGCTGTGGTGAATAACTGATCATCAGTGAAATCACCGTTTTGGCACCATCAACCAGCAGCCGGGGGTCGAGGCGTTTGTCAAAATGATTCTCCATGTAGGCCATTTTCCCGTGATGGCCTTTGCGCAGCCAAGATTCGAGCCTCGGGGCTTCCTCATCGAGCCGCCTGGCTTTGCTGATCCCGCAGAAGTTGAACCCAAGCTCAAGGGCTTTCTGCTTGATGAGAACCGGAAGCTTTTCATCGGGTTTCATTGCCGGACCATTTAATGGCTGATAAAGGAGAATTGCCGGAGTTTCCGGATTCAGAAAAGCGTTGACTGGCTGCCGGATTTCAGTTTCCCAAGGTGATCATAGGCCAGCTGTGTAACTTCCCGCCCGCGGGGTGTACGCATCAGGTATCCTTCCATAATCAGGAAGGGTTCATAAACCTCTTCAATGGTCCCCGGATCTTCACCAACGGCGGTGGCGATGGTGGTCAGGCCAACAGGCCCGCCCCTGAATTTGTCGATGATGGTGTTAAGGATGCGGTTGTCCATCTCATCAAGGCCGTTTTTATCAACGTTCAGTGCATTGAGCGCATACTGTGAGATGGCCAGATCGATGCGTCCGTTGCCTTTGATCTGTGCAAAATCACGTACCCTGCGGAGCAGCAGATTGGCAATCCTGGGGGTGCCGCGGCTTCGTCGGGCCAGCTCTGCGGCTGCATCGTTGCTGATTTCAACCCTAAGTATTCCGGCCGACCGGCGAAGAATACGCTCCAGGGTTTCCGCATCGTAATAAGCAAGCCTGGCATTGATGCCAAACCGCGACCTGAGCGGGGCAGTGAGCAGGCCCGAACGGGTGGTGGCTCCCACCAGGGTAAACGGATTCAGGGAAATCTGAACACTGCGGGCATTCGGGCCGGTTTCAATCATGATATCAATGCGGAAGTCCTCCATCGCTGAGTAGAGGTATTCTTCCACCACCGGGCTGAGGCGGTGTATCTCATCGATGAACAACACATCGTTGGGCTCAAGGTTGGTAAGCAATCCGGCAAGGTCGCCGGGCTTGTCCAGCACCGGTCCGGAAGTAATCCGTATGTTTACCCCAAGCTCATTGGCGATGATGTGTGAAAGTGTGGTTTTCCCGAGACCCGGAGGGCCATGCAGCAAAACATGGTCAAGCGATTCTCCCCTGAGTTTGGCAGCCTGAACAAACACCTTCAGGTTGTCGACCACCCCGGGCTGGCCCGAAAAATCAGTGAAATCTGAAGGCCTGAGCACCTTTTCAATTTCCTTTTCGGCCGGGCTTAAGTGTTCGCTGCTTGCATCAAGATTGCTGTTCATGCTTTTCCGATTGAAAAGCAAAGGTATGAAAAAGACCCAATGACCTGAGAATCTGAACAGCGTAAAAGTACACTCCTTGCGTCCTCTATGTATACTGCGGGCTTTATTTACCAAATAAATCAATCAATTTTTTCAGTTCCGGAGCCGGGTCAGGACAATAATCCGGATAATTTAATAAATTAGCAATCTGAAACCCAAAAAGCCATCGCCATGAAAGACATTGTTGTAGCCATTGATTTTTCGAAGGGATCGCTTCATGCCCTCGATTATGCCATTGAATTTGCCAACCGTGTTAAAAGCAATGTTATCATGGTTTGGGTTGACAGCCACGCGAATCAGGATTTTGCTTTTACCCAGGAAGTGAATGAATTTCGCGAAGAAGCCTCCAAAAACCTGGAAGCCATCGTAAAAACCTATAAATCTAAGCTAAAGCCCGGCAAACTGAGTTACAAACTCCGCAAAGGGAAGGTATATCAGGAGATTGCCAATCAGGCCAAATACAACGATGCCAGCCTGATAATTGCGGGAACCCATGGGGTAACCGGTTATGAAGAATTCTGGATCGGCAGCAATGCTTACCGTATTGTTTCCTATGCCCCCTGTCCGGTGATTACAGTGCGGCATGATTTTGAGATAAAGCCAGAGGCCATTACCAGCATCATACTTCCCATTGACAGCACCCTCGACACCAGGCAGAAAGTGCCTTTCACCGCACAGATAGCCAAAGCATTCCATGCCGATATCCATCTGCTGTCGCTTTACACAACCAACATCAAGGCTGTACAGCGCAAGGTAGACAACTATGTAAGACAGGTTCAGAAATTTCTGGAGGAGGCAGGTATTAACTACAGCACCGAAAGCATGCTTTCCGACAACATCACCAATGCATCCATTGAATATGCCGGCAGGGTTCAGGCCGACCTGATTGCAATCATGACCGAACAGGAAACCACCGCATCGAATATCCTGCTGGGACCCTTTGCCCAACAGATGGTGAACCATTCACCCATTCCGGTGCTGAGCATTCAGCCAAAGGAAATATATGCCATTTCTACACGTTAAACCACAATGAAATTCGTACTGTTTTTTTCATTCTTCCTTTTGATTTCAGGCCTTTCACAGGCTCAGACCGGTAATGCAGAAATTATTGCCGAACCCGGTATTGACCAGCTGGTAGATAAGCACATCTTTCTCAACCGCCACCAGAGTACCCTTGATGGCTGGAGGGTTCAGATTTTTTTCGATTCCGGGGCGAACTCCAAGAAAAGGGCAACCGATGCCTTAAACCGCTTCAACGTCCTCTACCCGGGTATCAGTGCCTATCTTTCGTTTAAAGAGCCCTATTACCGTGTAAGGGTGGGCGATTTTCGTACCCGCCTCGAAGCCGAAGGCCTGATGAAAACCATCAGAGACAATTATCCGAATGCTTTTGCCACTGCCGACAAAATAAA
>CALMDN010000244.1 GCA_937864935.1 uncultured Bacteroidales bacterium | reverse complement strand
AACCATAAAACTGCTTCTGGCGCAGGTGGAACCCTTCGAAGCTGAGCGCAACAGGCTTCAGCGTGAAAAACTCAGGACCGCAGTTGCAGGATTTATCGAAAACAACACCCTCGATAACAACCGGTTTGAACAGGAGATTATCTATTACCTTGAGAAGCTGGACATCACCGAAGAGAAAGTTCGGTTGCTGAAACATTGCGATTATTTTAATGAGACACTCACCGAAAAAGAAGCCAATGGCCGTAAACTCGGTTTTGTAACCCAGGAGATCGGCCGTGAAATCAACACCCTTGGATCGAAAGCCAACGATGCTTCCATTCAGAAACTGGTCGTTCAGATGAAAGACGAGCTGGAACAGATCAAAGCGCAACTTGCAAATATTCTGTAAAGGATATGGGGAATCCACAGGAGAAAAAGCTGATAGTCGTATCGGCGCCGTCAGGTGCCGGTAAGACAACCCTTGTAAGACACCTTCTGGAAACAATTCCGGATCTGGCTTTCTCAGTTTCAGCCACCACCAGGGCTCCCAGACAGGGTGAAACGAGTGGCAAAGATTATTTCTTTATCACGGAAACTCAATTCAGGGCTGCCGTTTCATCCGGAGATATGCTCGAATGGGAGGAAGTTTACAACGGCACCTTCTACGGAACCCTGAAATCAGAAGTCGACAGGATGCTCAACAGCGGATTTCACGTGGTTTTTGATGTGGATGTTGTGGGTGGCCTGAACATAAAAAAGCACTTCGGAAGCAGAGCGCTTGCCCTGTTCATCAGCCCACCGTCGGTTGAAGCTCTTGAAGAAAGGCTCATCAACCGAAAAACAGATTCAGCTGAAAAAATAAAGCAGCGGATTGAGAAAGCAAGGTGGGAACTTGATTTTGCACCGGAGTTCGATCTGGTAATTGTAAACAATTCCCTGGAAAAGGCCAAAACTGAAATCCTGGAATGTGTTACAGAATTCCTGAATAAATCCTAAGAAAAGCAAGCGGAATATGCAAAAGTCAGAGCTGGCATTAATGTTTTCGGATATCAGGGGCTACAGTCGCCTGCTGGCCCTTGATGAAACGGATGCAATGGAACTTCTTTCTATTCACAATAAAATTTCACAGGAAGTAATTTCTGAATATAACGGCCAGTTGGTTAAACGCAACGACGATTCTGTGCTTGCTTCATTCAACTCTGTCAACGATGCTTTTCTTTGCGCCCTTGAATTTCTCGACCGTCTTAAGACAGTAAATGAACCCAACACCAAGGCCCGTCGTATACTGGTCTCTATCGGATTGCACAAGGGCAAGGTGGAAATCAAAAACGGTGCTATTTTCGGTCAGCAGATGAATATCCTTGCCCGTCTTCAGGCCCTTGCTGAGCCCGGCAGCATCTGTATGTCAGATGACATTTACAACGCCATCAGCAGGTTTATAGATATTAAAGCAGTTGAATACAGGGGTATAGAACTTGAAAATCTGCCAGGAACCCACAATATTTACAAAACACTCTCTGTTTACCGCGATGAGTTTGCTACTACCAGACCTGCATTGCAGCAGAAATCGGATTTTCGTTACCGCATCAAAGAAATCGAACACATCAGGGGGAATGGACTCTCTTTTCTTGTTTCTGCATTGGCTTCGGTGTTTGTTATCAGCATTTTTATTGTAGTTGCTGCTATTTTCAATGCCCGCCAGACTGGTAGAGATCTGAATTTTTTGCTTGACAGCTGGTTCGCCAGCCCGTTTTTATATGCCGGTCTGATCCCGGCCTCACTCTTTCTGGCTGCTTTGTACGCAAAACGGAAAATGCGGGTGGTGTTCGACGACATCAGGGATGTGGACAGGATTTTATCCTACATCATGACACAACTGGGATACAGAAACCCTATGCATACCCGTGGGTATATGTTGTTCAGGCCACAACTGGCCAATTATTTTATCCTTGGCATGCGTAAATTCAGAGCCCGGGTCGACGGCAATACCATTGTACTTCAGGGGCCCTATCTTTACATGTCGAAACTGGTAAAAATGCTTAAGTACTATGAGCAAACCGGAAAAACCGACAAATTCTAAACCCACCGGCCTCTTCTTCGGTTCGTTTAACCCGATTCACAACGGGCACCTCTGTATTGCCGAATACATGATTGAATATGGGGGACTGAAGGAAGTCTGGTTTATACTCTCCCCCCACAATCCGCTTAAAGACAAAAACAGCCTGCTCTCTGACTATGCCCGCCTCGAACTTGTACAGGCTGCCATTGCCGATGATGTCCGGTTCAGGGTGAGCGACATAGAGTTTCATATGCCCCGGCCCAGCTATACCATAGATACGATGACAAGGTTAACGGAAAAATATCCTGACCGCAGCTTTGCACTCATTGCCGGAACCGATGTGCTTCCCACCTTCCACAAATGGAAAAACTGGCAACAGCTGATCAACCTGTATCGCTTTATGATCTACCCCAGAGAAACAGGGCTCGATCATGAACTGCTCTCACACCCCTCATTTTCTTTGATGGATGCCCCAAAAATTGATATCTCATCGAGCTTTATCAGAAAGACTATGCTCAGTGGGAGAAGTGCCAGATATTTCATGCCGGACAGTGTTTTCCGCCTGGTTGACAAATACGGATACTACCTCAGGTAACGAGTACCGGCACAGCCAGCGTTTTAATCCACAAACTGAAATATAACGCACAGCCTTCGGCAGGGGCTTACCCAATCGGTAAGCCTGAACCTGGATTTGCTGGAATCAGTCGTTCCTGATCAAATGAAAATCAGCAGAAAGGATCAAAATTCCGGATCCGGGTAAATGACGGCAGTATGTATGAAAGAAGAAGTTATCTACTGAAGGTTTCTTTCGAAAAAGCTGGTAATTGCCGGAAAAATTTTCCCGGGGGCTTCCAGAAAACCCATATGGCCTACCCTGTTTAACAAAAGTGTTTCAGCATGAGAGGGCAACATCGCCTGGGCAACTACTTTACTGTAGGGCATGCGGCTGTCGTTTCTTCCTATAACGAAAAGAACTGGTATATTGGTTTCCATCAGAAACTGGAGCGATCCGGCCCGTTCCTTCATCCCCTGAAGGGCTGCTACCACTGAACGGGCTGAGGTTGAAGCTGCCCGGTTTTTGAGGACTTCTATTTCAGATGCCAGACGCTTCTTGTTCTCTTCGGCAAAAAGATCCGGAATGAACTGTTGTATAAATCCCGACCGGTCCTGGGTAACCAGGTTGATGGTTCGCAACCGGTTTTCCCTGGTTTTTTCATCGTCGGGAGCTGCATGTGAATGAAACAGTACCAGACTTTTAACCATTGCCGGCTTCAATTCAGCCAATTGCAGACTTACGTACCCACCCATACTGTGACCACATATTGAAGCGCTGGTGATGCCGAGATGATCGGTAACCGCGAGTACTGAGGTTGCCAGGTATTCCATGGTATGAATTCCGGCATTCTGTCCACTGCGGCCATGTCCCGGCAGGTCAACCATCAGTACACTGAATTTCTCAGCAAGCTGAAGGGCATAGGCATCCCAGATTTCGGAAGATTCAAGAAACCCATGAAGCAACACCACCCAAGGCCCGGAGCCTGTGGTCCGGTAATGGATCGGAGTT
>CALMDN010000243.1 GCA_937864935.1 uncultured Bacteroidales bacterium | reverse complement strand
TATGGAATGCACTCGCGAATGCAGGCCTTATCAACGTATTACCACGGCACCTGGATCGATGGAACCGGTCTTACAGAAACCAACAAAGAACTGGGCTTTACCCGTTCACATCAGTTTGTGGCTGGTTACGATGTTTATTTTTCGAAAAATACCCGCCTCAAAACGGAAGCTTACTATCAGTCATTGTTTGATGTTCCGGTAGAGTCGGCAGGTAGTTCGTTCAGCATGCTCAACACCGGGGCCAGCTGGGGAGTTTCAGCTGAAGACAGCCTGGTGAATACAGGAACAGGAACCAACTACGGCCTTGAGTTTACCCTGGAACGGTTTTTCAGCCGCAATATTTATTATCTTGCCACAGTTTCGCTTTTTGAGTCAAAATACCGGGGTAGCGACGATGTGGAGCGGAATACCGCCTTCAACGGCAATTATGTGGTGAATGCCCTGGTAGGGAAGGAGTTTACGATCAACAGCCGTTCGGCATTTAACATCGACCTGAAGGTGTCCATGGCAGGTGGCAAGCGGTTTACGCCGGTTGATTTTGAAGCATCGCAGGCCGCCGGAGAAACAAAATATGACAACAGCAAGGCCTTCAGCGAGCAGTTTGATCCTTTTCTCAAAGCCGATATCAAATTTGGATACCGACTCAACGGAAAGAATAAGAAGATATCTCAGGAATGGCAGTTCTATGTTGAGAATTTTACCGATCATAAGAATGTACTGGCTCAGGTTTACAGCCGTTCTGAGAACAAGGTGAACGAAATCTATCAGCTCGGCTTTTTCCCGATGATGCAGTACCGGTTAAATTTCTGAGAAGTATTGTTGCTAAAAACCAGGCAGAAAGTGGACCCGGAGTTTCATAATTCTAAAATATTTTGTGTGAGAGAGCCAAAAGAGTTCAGGTTTGAACATAACCACAAGCAACAGTTTCACCGAAAGGAAACGCTTGTGAGGATAGCGGGCATACTGATTATCAGCCTTGTATTTCCGGTTGTAAGCTTTAATGGCGACTTTTCTCCCGCTGGCTGGGCAGGGATCTTTCTGATCTCCATCCTCAGGACCACCCTCCTTTGGCAGGGAAGTATGCTGATAATCAATTTTCTGGTTTCGAAATACTCTGTTTTCAAAGAACCGGTTAAGCTGATTGCCTCTCAGGTTGTCTCCCTGGTTTCTTTCGTAGTGCTGGTTGAGCTGGGCGAGATTTTCACCATTACAAACCTGTTGAATGTACCCCTGACAAAAGCTGAAAAATCGGGAATCATCATTACTTCTGTGCTGATAACATTCACAATCAGTGCTGTTTATGCTTCGGTTTCCTTCTTTATTCAATGGAAATCAAACCTTTTACGGGCGCAGGCCCTTGAAAAAGCCAATATGGAAGCGCGTTATGATACCCTCCGCAACCAGGTGAATCCGCATTTCCTGTTCAACAGCCTCAATACCTTGCTGATGCTGGTGAGCGACAATCCGGCAGCATCCCGTTATGTGGAGAGTGTTTCGGAATTTATGCGGTATATGCTGAATACCCGCGACAAACAGGTAGTGCTGCTGCGCGACGAACTGAGAATGGCCCGCGAGTACGTCTTTATTCAGAAGAACCGCTTCGGAAGCAAGCTGCAGGTGGAGTTTACTGTACCTGAATCGTTTGACGATTATGAAGTAGCTCCGCTGGCCTTGCAGATGCTGGTTGAGAATGCCCTGAAGCACAATGTGGTTTCACGCGACAACCCTTTGAATGTAAGAATATTCACAGAGGGAAATGAATACATCGTGGTTGAAAACAACATACAACCCAAGATTGAGAAAGAACCCTCCACCGGTGTCGGACTGGAGAACATTCGCAGCAGGTACCTGTATCTTTGTGGGAAGGAAGTAATGGTGAAACAGGAAGATAACCTTTTCAGGGTGAAGCTTCCACTTTTCAGGCAAGATTTATAAATCAGGAGAAAACAGCAATGAAAATACTGATCATTGAGGATGAAGAACTGGCTGCAGGCCGAATGAAACAGCTGCTGAATGAGCTGGAACCCGGCTGCGGAATCACAGGCCCTTTTGATACCGTGGTCTCATCGGTGGCACACCTGAAAGAGATTAAGGATTATGACCTGATCTTTCTGGATATTCAGCTGGCAGATGGTAAGAGTTTCGCCATTTTCGAGCAGGTTCAGCTGAATATTCCGGTGATTTTCACCACCGCTTACGATGAATATGCACTTCATGCCTTCGACCTCAACAGCATCGACTACCTGCTGAAACCGGTGAGCAGGGAGAAACTGCAGGCAAGCCTTGACAAATTTAAAAGGGTGCGGGCCTTCTACGACAATGGCAGTGAAAGGCCCAACGATAAGCTGTACCAGATGATAGAGTCCATTAGGACATCACCTCAGGCTCAATACAAGGACCGTTTCCTGATCAGCAGGGGCGATTCAATGATTCCTGTCAGAATCAAAGAGATCGCCTGTTTTTATGCTGAAGAGAAGGTGGTGTTTCTGCTCACCCGCGAGAAGAACCGCTACATCGTTCAGCACACCCTCGAAGAGCTGGAATCAAAGCTTGATCCCCGTTTGTTTTTCAGGGTCAACCGGCAGTTTATTGTTGCAGGAGAAGCCATCACCAAAGTACACACCTACTACAATTTCAAATTG
>CALMDN010000242.1 GCA_937864935.1 uncultured Bacteroidales bacterium | reverse complement strand
AACAGTACTGGGTTTGTGGCAGAAAGTACCCCGTGCATGGGTGCTCACCAGCCGCCAAGAAGGAGCTGAAGGATGCTTCTCCATGTGGATTTTATGCCCCGAGGGGAAGATGTAGAAGTTGCCCGGCTGCAGGTTGATCTGCTGTTTTCTGCCTTCCTGCATCCAGCTCACCGATCCCTTATAGAGGTCAATTTCTGTATCTTCCGGGATGTAGAAGATGTTGTCAAATTTCTTGTCGATGCCATAGCCCTCCGGCTGCAGGTGCATGATTTCGCTGAAATTCCTCACCACCTCGCTGAACGGATAATGCTGTTTGAGCCTGTTTTTCATGAACAGGGCCCCATTGAAGTTTGAGCCGATGTTTTTGCGGCGAAAGGCAATAGCGCCGCCCGAATGCTCTTCTTCAACCAGTCCGAAAAGATTGGCTGAATAAGATATCTGTGTTTTTATCTCCTTTTTCGAGTAGCCGAAATAGTTATCGGCAATCAGGGTAATCACTACCCCCCGCTCATCGCGGCAGGTCAGTTTGAAAGCCTGTCCGTTGTTGTACAATTCATCTTCTTTCTGCCAGCATACACCGTCTCTGCGTTGCCTCTCGCTGGCCTCATCATAGTGGGGCAGGCCGAGTTCCTTTTTGGTCATTCCGGTGAGCTGCGGTGCCAGTACTACACAACCGGTATGGCCGGTCCAGCCTGTAGGATCCAGGGCTGCATCGCTGCCGGGATTCGAAGGGTTGCCGGCATTGCCGAAAATGGATTCCACAAAATCGATGTTGCTGACCAGGCTGCCGGGAGCAAAGAAACGCACTTCCATGGTTCTGCGCCTGATTACACCCTTAACTTCCGGACATACTACCGGCCTCAGCAACAAAGAAACAAATGTCGAAGCCTTGTTTTCCTGATCAGCGGTAAAAGGCAGCTCTTTCAGGGATTCCGGTGGATTGAATGCAGCAATCAGGAAGTTCGGCCAGGCCTCTTTCGGTACCTCAATCTTATCGAAAGGCACCGGCAGTCCGCCGCCAACAATGTGGAATGAGCCCTGGGTGGTACGCCGGTCATTTTTTGGGTTGTGCAGTACACCCTGCCTGATCCGGTACGATTCAATGAGTTCGTTTTTATAGAAATTCCGGTGCGGGGGCAGACTCAGCACCCTGGCCAGACCCGGTTTGTCGCAGACAAATGTGGCATGCGGAAGTTTTGGATATTCACTTAAGCCCAGGTCACCCAGATAGGCTTCAATAAAATCCTGAATACGCTGGTCTGCAGGTGCATATATATCTGACAGCAGCCGTGATTGAAGGCGGTAGTCTGAAATAAGGTTTTCGGTCAGATCAAGAAAGCCGGGATCAGCCAGCGGCTGACAGGTAGCCTCTGCGCTCCGGTCGTCAAATACCGGCTGGCCCAGGGTTGCCAGTTTGAGGTTGATGTATCGGATAAGGTCGCGGTCGGGTTCAGAGGTCTCCCTTGATGAAAAGGCTGACGATGTCTTATGCTGGTTCATAGGAATAGTTTTGCATGAGTAATGGAATGCTGATGCAAAAATATACAGAATTTAAATTGCTGATTGACAAAGTTTTATCGCAAACGTTTGCGGTACCGAAAATATTACAGACGGTATTGTATGTCAGCAGGATACTAAATCCGGACCCCGGGCGGCAGAATTTGCATGCCAATTACATCTCAGTAAATATGCCTTCTTGTATATTGATTTGGAAGAAGAAACCCAGACACCATTTCTGCTTTAACCGTGAATCTCCAGGCCTGATCTTTTGCAGCCATGGAGTTTTATCGTTATCGCGGCAGGAATTCGGGAGGTTAATCTGATACGCAAAACCAAAGAGAAGGAGGTTCCCCTCATGGGCTTTTGCTTACACAGAAATGTTCAGGGTTTTCGCGGGAGGTGGAGAACAGATCCGCATTCAATGGCACAGATACAAGAAGGGCCGGTAAGTAAATTACAGTTTCTTTTTTACTATCCGGGACCCCCTGTTTTTTGGGCTTTCTTTGTAAAGGCCTGCCGGGTCAGGCAACTCGCACGTTCCCCGATTTCTTCAATTGCCTGTAAGTTTGCATGCTGACAGATTCCTTTCTTCGCCAAAAATAGCAGCAATCGGGGGCATTGTTCAGGCTAAGGCTGTTATTTCCTGATAGTGCGGGGGCCCAGATGATGCTCAAGGCTGTCGGTAATAACCACCGAAGCTCCCAGTCCGGTGAACACAACCATCATACTGTCCGTGGCTGCCTGT
The DNA here is from genome assembly GCA_937864935.1 of uncultured Bacteroidales bacterium. Taxonomy (GTDB): domain Bacteria; phylum Bacteroidota; class Bacteroidia; order Bacteroidales; family Lentimicrobiaceae; genus Lentimicrobium. The sequence goes on along the minus strand of CALMDN010000242.1, from coordinate 1,582 downwards.
GACTTCGACAAAACGGCATCTCTGAGAATGTGAATCCTGTAGCCCCTGTTCAGGGCAGCCTGTACCGTGGCATTCACGCATTCAGCAGCATCCACGCCGGCTACATAGATTTCGTTTACCTGATTGATTATCAGCAGGCTGTCCAGGCGGGTATTCCGGAATGAATCCTTCACTTTTTTGGATAACTGAAGATCGGAGACCACGTTTAACCGCTGGTCGAAAGCCGCACTGGCACTGCCTTTGGCGTAAGAATTGTTGATGAGGTTGATCAGTGGATTCGTGATCTCGCTTTTGACGAAGATGACCGGCAACTGATGCTGATCAAAACTGCCGGCTGCCCTGTTGATGTTCAGCAGCAGGTTATCAGCATTCGAGCGGAAAAAAGGATAGAGTGAATACTCTCCTGTGGTAGCCTCCTGAATATCAATAACCAGCAGGGCCGGTTGCGGATGTTCATACTCCTGTATGCGCTTTCCCTGCGAGATTTTTTTCTGGTCGTTATTGACAATCAGCAGGTTAACAACCACCACCAGCACAAAGAGGATAACAACACCGGCAATGCCGGTCAGAATCTTTTTAAAGGTCCGTCTTTTCATATCAGAAGTTGTAAAAATTCTCATATCCGATCCCGGCATCAAACCTGCCATTGGTTATGGCAACAGGCTCTCCATCGAGGAAAGTCTTGAAACGGAAAGTCCCCGACAGAATGGTACGGTTGAGGGTTTCATCCACAAACAGCCTTTGCGCTCTTTGTATATGAAAATCACCTTCGATCAGGTTCAGGAGCCTGGCACTGTCTCCGGTTTTCAGGACAACGGTACATGATTCATCCATCAGGTCAAAGAGGGTTTTGTCAAGATCAATCAGTTCAGTATAATTTGCAGGAGCATAGCCTTTGAACAGGAAATCCAGCTCAACAGTTTCATAGCCCATGGTACCCTTGAAAATGAGTTTCAGGGTGTCGCTGTTCACAACCACCTTCAAAGGGAGGTCGCCGGAGTTTGAAACAAAGGGAATGCGGTCGATGTAGGCTCCGAAGGTGTTGTATCCCCATTCGGAATAAACCGGAAGCCCCGGCGCATAAGGGTCTTCAATAAAAATGGTCTGAGAAAGGAAAACATCATCCGTTTTGCTGCACGAAGATGCAAGCAGGATGAGAGCGAGGGCAGATATCAGGTTTTTCATCGATTTCATCATCACATTCAGTTTATTTGCTTGTGTTAAGGGGAAGCTGCATCGAGAGTTTTACTCCGGCGAAATAGTCGGTTTCGGTGAGCGAAAAGGTATTTTTTGAAAGGAAGGCTGAAGGCAGAAGAATCTCGAAGGAGTAATTCGGTTTGCCTTCGCTGCCTGCATTAAAACAGATGGCGGTGTAAAAGGTGGCATAACTGTTGCCGGCAGGAGACGGAAGCCCGGCCATAACTTCAACAGCGCGGCCATTCATGGACTCTTCCATAAAATCAATGCTTCGTTCGTTTTTCAGGTTAAGGATACCCACTTCATCCCCTGACTTAAAGCTGAGTGACTGGTTGTTGTAGCGCTAGGGGACGATCCTGAACTGCACCGGGATGCTCAGCACATA
>CALMDN010000241.1 GCA_937864935.1 uncultured Bacteroidales bacterium | reverse complement strand
TATCTCATTTGTTCCACACCCACCTCAGCATGAACTTTTTACCTTTACATCGAAGCCCAATGGGAACAGGTCTTTGATCACCAGCACGACATCTACACTGTCGCCACTTACATTTTCGCTTACAAGAAAACGGGCATCGTCAAACAGCGATGACTCCCTGATAAGCCTTTCGTTATCGGCAGTTTTCACTGCATCGAAGGTGTCGCCTCTCCGGATACGCAGGTATTTCCTTACCACTGCATCGGAGGTGTTAAAGTGCAACCGGTTGAGGGACTTGTCCAGCAGATTGCCCGAAAACCAGGTGGTGTCGAAAACGGTGCCGCCAAAAACCGGCACCTTCACAATCCTCACTGACCGGATGACTTTGCCATTTTCATCCTGAAAATGAATGGTTTCAAACTGAGGTTCAGCGGTCATGTCGTAGTCGGGTGCCGGTTTCCGGAAGAGCAATGGATAAAGGTTCCGGTAGATGAAGTGATTGTCAGCCTGAGCCCTCAGTTTCCGGTAAAAATTTCCGGATGATTCGAACCGTTTCTTCAGCATTTCATAGCGCAGGCTGTCAGAGGAGCGTTTCACCCGGATATTGCCGGATTTAATTCCAAGCCGCGCAATGCTGTCATGCTGCGTTTGTGCTGAGGGTAAGAAGGGGAGGAGTGTTAATATTGTCAGCAAAAGCAGAATAAACCGGCTGTGGAAAACCATCCCTGAGAAAGTCGTATGCAATCGGTACGACATTACAGATACCTGGTCTGGCAGTTTCCGGATCGGGAAAATCATGGATTTAGGTTCAGTTTGCTGCAGCAACAGAACTGCATAGATAGTAAAGTTATTACAAAAAAGGTACCGAAAAAAAAGCCCGGCACAAAGGCCGGGCTTTTCAACACTTATGAAAACAAAATTAGACTCTTTTCTCTTTGATACGGGCTTTTTTACCTTTGAGTTCGCGGAGATAGAAGATGCGGGCCCTGCGGACTACACCACGCTTGTTCACGTCAATTTTTTCGATGAAAGGTGAAGCAAACGGGAAAATTCTCTCTACTCCGGTGCTTCCGGAAACTTTACGTACGGTAAAGGTTTCGGTGGCATTTTCGCCTGAGCGCTGAAGAACTACGCCCTGAAACTGCTGGATTCTTTCCTTGTCACCTTCTTTGATTTTGTAGTGAACGGTTACAGTATCGCCAGCTTTGAAGATAGGAAATTCCTTTTTTGTCACCAGAGTATCCTCAACGTATTTTACTAATGCCTTCTTGCTCATTATTTTAGGTATTAAATTGTTGCGTTTTTCAAAATGAGTGCAAATATACGGCAATATTTTTCAATAAAACAAGCCCCTGCAGAAAATATCTTCAGATTCATTTTGTCTTTCAGTTACTCTACCCCCGCATTCATTAACATTTTCATTTGCAGGCCAGCCCAAAATCCTGTAAGTTTGTAGGAACCAATCAAAACATCTGCATTATGAAACACCTTTTACTTTTAGTGCTTTCTTCTTTTCTCACTGTCAGCTTGTTAGCACAGGATTGTGAAGGTTATTTCCCGGTTAAGGGGGGTACTTTCATTGAAACCAAAAACTATGATGCCAAAGGAAAACTTACCGGTACCAGTCAGCAGACGATCCTTTCTGCAGATCAGATCCCCGGAGGACTCAGTCTGAAAGTTAAAAGCGAATCACTCGACAGCAAGGATAAGCTGCAGTATTCTCAGGAGCTGGGCATGCGTTGCGAAAACGGTGTCTTCTACATGGATATGAAAAATTTTCTTGACCCGAATACCATGAGTGGCTTCAAGGATATGGAAGTATCGGTTGACGGGATAGATCTTGAGTATCCTTCGGTTTTACAGATCGGTCAGACCCTCAAGGATGGAGATATCCAGATGAAATTTATGTCGGGAGGCATGTCGATTATGTCTATGTCGGTACGTATGTATAACCGTAAAGTGGAGGCCCTTGAGAATATAACTACTCCGGCCGGGACCTTTGAGTGTTACAAACTCACCTACGATATGGAAATCAAATCCATGATCAAAATGAATGTCAAGGCTACCCAATGGGTTGCCCGCAATGTAGGTGCAGTTAAGACAGAATCATTCGATAAGAATGGGAAAATGGTTGGTTATTCCCTGTTGACAGCATTCAGGAATTAATCTCCGGTATCAGTTATTGAGCTTCATACCCGGCAACTTCTCAGTCTAATGCTACAATTGCTCAGGAAGGTTCCCGGGTATGGTTTTTTGTGCTGGCTTTTTTCAGACCTTTGTTCTCTAAAATCTTTACTCAATTGGGCTTACAGTTCGTTTCAGCTTATTCCTGGTGGTTTCTGCCGCTCTGCCTCCTCGCCGGGGTGGTATTGGCAGGAGTGCTGTATTACAGAAACAAATCGGAAGATTTTTCTCTCCGTTTACAATGGCTGCTTGCGGTTTTCCGGTTTATTTCGGGCAGCCTCATTGCTTTTCTGCTGCTTTCGCCCATGGTGAGAACAAGTGTGCGCAACACAGAAAAACCGGTCGTTGTGATCGGGATCGACAATTCGCGTTCCATGACCGGCAGTGCTGATTCTGCCTTCGTTCGCCAGGAACTCAGGTTGCAGCTTGACAAATTGGCGAGATCACTGGGCAGCGATTTTGACGTGGTCAGCTATACCTTTGGTGAAGAGGTGAAGGTAAGCGACAGTGCTGTTTTTTCAGAGAATATGTCTGACCTCGGTAGTTTTATCAGGCAGGTCAGCACAAGATATTACAACCGGAATCTGGGGGCTATGATTATGGCTACCGACGGAATCTACAATGCCGGAACCGATCCGGCCTATCAGGCTGACGATTTGCCATTCCCGGTTTTTACCATCAATACCGGCGATACCACACAACGTCGTGACATCCTGATAAAGAAGGTCAATTATAACCGTACAGCTTATAAAGGAAACCGTTTTCCGCTGGAACTGCTTGTTCAGGCGTTTGAAGTTTCGGGCAAGGGCAGCAGGCTGGAGGTTACCCAGAACGGTGCTGCAATCTTTAGTCAGGAGCTGCGCTTCAATTCCGACAAGCAACTGATCACCGTTCCCGTGATGGCCAATGCCAGTGAAACAGGAAAGGTGAAATTCAGAATATCCGTCTCAGCAGTGGAGGGAGAAGTCAATGAATCGAACAATGTGCGTGAAATTATCGTGGAGGTGAAGGAAAGCCGGCAGAAAATAGCCATCATCGCCAATTCGCCACACCCTGATCTTGCCGCCATTGAAAGAAGCCTTGGCAATAGCAACAACTTTGAAACAAGCCTGTTTACCGATGGGAATTTTACCGGGAACCTTGCAGATTACAGTATGGTAGTGCTGCACCAGCTGCCATCGCAAACGAACAGGATGACCCGGGAACTGACTGAAATTGAACGGCTCAATATCCCGGTGTTGTATGTACTTGGGAGCCAGTCGGATATCACCGCCTTCAATACGCTGCATTCAGGCATTCAGATTACCGGTTTCACCGGGTTATACAATGAGGCATTGCCTGTTTTCAACACCTCATTTCCGCTATTCATTGTATCAGAAGACATCAGACAGATGCTGAGGGAAGTACCTCCGCTCATGTCTCCCTTCGGGAAATATATTGCCGGTAATGCATCGAATGTATTGGCTGTCCAGGCCATCGGAGCCTCCTCTACCAACATGCCGCTGATCGTTTTCAGCCAGCAGCCTGAAAGACGCATCGGGGTGGTGGCAGGAGAAGGCCTCTGGAAGTGGCGCATCAGTGACTTTCAGAAAAACAACAACCACCTTGCTTTTGACGAACTGATCGGGAAAATGATGCAATACCTGGTCATCCGCGAAGAGAAGGGAAGGTTCAGAATATCGCACCGCGATTTCTATGCGGAGAACGAAAGCATTGAATTCGGCGCCACCCTGTTGAATGAAACCGGTGAACTGATCAACGATCCGCTGGTGAAAATGACCATTACCGGTGACGATGGCAAAAAATATGAATTTGAGTTTTCAGCAGTCGGGGAGACATACGCTCTGAATGCAGGCAGCCTGAGGCCCGGACTTTACGAGTTTACCGCTACTGCAGGATCCGGAGATGGGTTGCTGGTGCAGCGAGGTAGTTTTGTGGTTACCGCCCTGAACCTTGAAGACATCAATACCGTAGCCAACCACCGACTCCTCAACCGCTTGTC
>CALMDN010000240.1 GCA_937864935.1 uncultured Bacteroidales bacterium | reverse complement strand
ATGAAATGAGGGGTCACCCCACAGGGCTTGTGGCTGGGCATCGCACATAACAAGAATTCAGGCTGCGGCCGGAGCGGTTTTGCACCGGGCGCCTGAACAGCGGGGCAACAGGGAATGCGTTGTTCGCCTATTGCTGCTTTTTCCAGTTGCGGTAGGCCTCCACCAGGGGGATGGTGGTTTCATCCACAGCGGTGATGGAGGTGGTGAGCTCCAGTTTTTTACTCCCTGAAGGCCAGAAAACCACCGGCATGTAATCGTTGCCAAAGGTTCCGTTGGATGTAACATAGGTTTCGGAATCATAGGCCGCTGAAATGCAGAGCATTAATGGGCTTTTCCTGTCGTACTGGTAGAGGCGGGCAGCGGCCAGGTCGGGAAAGTCGAGTACAATCTCGGCACACAGACGGCCGTTGTCTTCATACAGTTTCTTTCTCAGGTTGGTGGCCCCGGGATAATCCTGGCTCAACTGGTCACCTTCGATGTATTTGTCGAGAAGCTCCTGAAAATCAGCGGCCGAAACATCGGTGGTGTCGTCCATCACCGAGAGTATGTTGATGTACCGTATGGTAAGGGTGCCCGAATTCTCACCCGTGAATTCGAAGGTATACTCCTTTTTCTCAACGGTTAAACAGGAAGTTACGGCCAGGGAAAGCATGATCAAAAGAACGGACAGGGATTTTCTGCTGATTTTCATAACGGATGGATGTGATTGTTGTGCCTCAAAGATAATGCAATAACGAATACCTGTACCTTTGCCGGTGTTTAAAGGTTCAAAAGTTAACATTTTATCCCATGAAAATCTCTGTCGAAATAAGCTATTACCCTTTGAATGAGCAGTATATAGCTCCCATCAAGGCTTTCATCGCCTCACTGAATGCAAATCCCCGCCTTGTGGTAAAAACCAATACCATGGCCACGCAGGTGTTTGGTGATTTCGACGAGGTGATGGATACCCTCAGGGAATCGATGCGGAAGTCGTTCGAACTGCCGCATTCTGTATTCGTGATGAAGGTGATCAATGCCGATCTGGAGCACTGAAACATGCCTGACAGCAGTCAACACATCCGTTAAAGGCTACTTTTTACCATGGAATTCTGGAATACTTTCATCAACAACCTGATCAGCACAACGGTCTGGGAACTGCTTGCCGTGGTGCTGGGCATTGCCAGCGTGTGGTATGCGCGCCGCGAAAACATCCTGGTTTATCCCACAGGCATTGTCAGCGTGCTGATTTATGTATTCATCTGCTTCGGGGCACGGCTTTACGCCGATGCCGGCATCAACCTGTTTTACTTTGTGATGAGCGTTTACGGATGGTATAACTGGACGCGCAAAGACGACCGGGCTGAGGTGCTGCACATCTCCGCCAACACCCTGAAGCAGCAGCTGGCCGGCATCGCCCTTACGGTGGTTTCGTACTGGTCAATCCTGGGGCTGATCTGGTTGTTCAACCACGACGATGTGGCCTACATGCAGTCGTGGGTTCCCTGGATGGATTCATTCACTACCGCTGTATTCCTGGTGGGGATGCTGCTGATGGCCCGGAAGAAGCTGGAGAACTGGGTGTACTGGATCATCGGGGATCTGGTTTCCATTCCGATGTATTTTATGAAGGGACTGGTGTTTACCAGCTTTCAATACCTTGTATTTCTGATGATTGCGGTGATGGGCTACCTCGAATGGCGGCGTCGCCTCAAAATGCGGACCTTCTGATATGCTGAAGCGCATCGCGATCACCGGGCCAGAATCAACTGGGAAATCGTGGCTGGCCGCCGGGCTGGCCGCCCGATACCGCGAATTCCGGGTAACGGAGCAGGCCAGGGATTACCTGAACCAGCTCGGACGCAGTTATGATTTTAACGATATCCTTGAGATCGGCCGGCTGCAATACAGGGAGGAAGAACGCCTGGCTGCCCTGGCCGGTGAGTGGCTGTTTTGCGACACCGACTTTCTGGTGCTGCGCATCTGGAGCCTGGTAAAGTACGGGCGCTCACATCCGTGGATCGACACGATGGTGGCACAGCACACTTACCATCACTATCTTCTTTGCAAACCCGATCTGCCCTGGGAGGATGATCCACTGCGGGAACACCCTCACCTGCGTGAGCAGCTTTTCGGGATGTACCTTCATGAACTGGATGAGCGTGGATTGCCCTATTCGGTGGTTTCGGGGTACGGCGATGCCCGGCTGATGCGTGCAGTAAATGCAATAAATCATGCAGGAACTGACAGAACAGCATAAAAGCACGGAGTCGCTTTCACCTGTAACGGAGCGTCTGTATGCTGTAATGGAGAGTATCATTGACGCAGCAGACATTCACAGGTTCTCCTCCGGATTACAGGAGGTAGCCCTCCGGGGTAAGAAATCATCGGGAGTTAAGCTGAAAACAGACGGAAAACCATGAAAGCTTCAACACGCGGTTACCTGTATGCCCTCATCGCCACATTCTGCGGATCGCTGGTTTACCTTTTCAGCAAAGCCGCCCTGAATATGGTGAGTCTGCCGCAGTTCGGGTTTTACTGGTTTTCAACAGCCATTGTTTTCAACAGCCTGATGGCAGCCCACCCTAAGGGAGGGTTTACGCCCCGCAGTTTCGTAAAAGCGGATTACCTGACCCTGCTTTACCTGGGGCTGATTGAAATCGTTGCCACCACCACCTTCTACTGGGCCATTGCGGTTTCCCCCAATCCCTCTGTTCCTTCGTTTCTGCGCAACCTTGAATACCTTTTTGTCACGGTGCTGGGCATCTGGCTGCTCTCAGAGCGGTTTGGCCGTTATGCCCGTCCGGGGGCGATACTTACCATTGCCGGAGCTTTTATTCTTTCGTCGGTCAATACGCCCTTACACGCCTTGCTGACCGGAGCTTCGGGACTGATGCTGGTTTCGACCTCTTTTTATGCAGCCCGCACCATCATTGCCAAGAAACACATCCGCGATATCAGGCCGGTAACCCTGGCCCTGAACAGGGCAGTGTTTCTGTTTGCCTTTGCAGCCCTGTTTATGCTGATTACAGGCGATTCACCGGTAATACCTGTTCAAGCCCTGGTGCTGATAGCCTGTGGTTCGTTTGTCGGACCTTTTCTGACTTCCATCTTTCAGTATTCGGCGCTCCGCTACATAGATGCCTCCAAAGCGGCCATAGTGCAGAGCTCAACCGGCCTGTTTGTGT
>CALMDN010000239.1 GCA_937864935.1 uncultured Bacteroidales bacterium | reverse complement strand
TTGAGAACTTTGTCTATATATCTGAGAATGTTATCACCAGTCTTTTTATCCGACTTTGCTTTATCTAATTCATTAATGATTGAAAAAGAGACAGTCTGTACGAGCTCATTTCCTTTTTGAATACCACCACTGACAACCTTGATCTCAATGCCTCCTGATTTGCTTTTGTTAGAAGTAACTGAAACCTCAAAATTTATACTATCTTCAACTACATAACCATCGGGAAGTCCCAAAGTTATTTCCTCAATAGTTTTTTTAATAAAATCTTGCAAATTAGTTTCCATACTCTATTTTTTAAATTTGATTGCATCTGCTTTGTCAGATTGACCATAATTAAGATACAATATTGCACCGTCAGCTTGAGGGTAGTCTTTTTTAATGTTCTTTAAAAGCCTATTCCTTACTCCTTCATATTGTGGATTTCCAAAACCACCAGTATTACTTTTAACCGTACCCAGATATTCATACTCCATAACAGGTTTGCAGTCGGTAAATACTAAGATTCCTTCTATTCTGTTGACTTCACTTGTGCTAAAATTAACTTCATATGTCGCAATTTTAAAAGCAATAAGTAATGTCAAGGCTACACCTGCGAATAATCCAATGGAGAATCTTTTCATAATTATAAGTTATAAAGTAACCTTACTCTACTCGGTTTTCAGGTTCCCCGTTCATTTCAATTTTAATCCGAAAGAAAAAATCAAGGGCACTAGTAAGATCTTTCTATCTTCATAAGAAATTATCAATGGCAAATTTAATAATATCATGGCATATGAATAAGACTAGTAATAAATATTTCGATACACTTATAGCCGTTTAACTTGAAATAGTATTTATATAAATCTTTTCATCACCTTGTTTAGCTTTGAATGACAAGCGGTTGGATACTGAAAAGATGGGTATAAATTGTGTCGAAGCTACCTCCTCGCGCTTTTTTCCATATTCCATGCAAGTCATATTAATTCTGAGGCCCACTTGTTTGCACCGTTAAAGAGTCGGTAGCGATGAAACTTAAATTTATCGAAACAAAAATGATTAGAAAGTTCATTATTCTCAAAATCTAACAGATTCCTTTGTGTGTTTAATAAATTTTTGATTCGTTTAGTTAAATAGCTTTGCAACAATGAAATCACAAAGTCGCACAAGAATACATTTTCAGCGCCTCAAAATAGAAATTAGTCTGGAATCCGCGAAAAATGAAAACTGAAAAAGCGCCTGTTAACGCTGTCTTCTTACTGAAGTATCAGAATTCACTGATTCAATTGTTTTCGATGATACCCTTGCTGTACCATTTTTACATAATGATTCAACACAGTCCTGTAATGGGCCTCTGAACTGAGGCTCCTTTTTCCCCCGATCTTTGCCATAATCCGGTCAATACATTTCTGATCAAATACATTTGTAGGAGAGATATCCTCTTGTAGCAGCGTTGAAACCGAATTCAGATAGGAAATATACGAGACCGTTGAGGAAGCCACCACATCCTTTTTACCGACACCCTTACTGGTAATCCAGGCAAGAAATTCTTCTTCAAAATGTATCATACTGATAATTGTATTTGTTCGCGATTAAACATTGTTCATCGTAAAATTACTTATTACCATTCACGACCTTGGTTTTTGCAATCATCTGAAATACTACCCCCAGTGTATTGGATTGCCGGTGGTCAAAGAGGCTTCGGCCAATCGTTTAAGGGCAAGGATTGCAACATGTCCCGGATCGTAATCCGGTTCAAGGTAAACAATCAGCTCATGGTCCGTTTCAGGAATACCCCGCAAAGGATAAAGATTGTTGGTGCATTGAATACTTCTTCCGGTTTTAACATCTGTAAAAGGATGCTTCCCAGGAAAATTCTGTCCCTGAATGAAGTGCCGTGAACAAAACAGGATTTCCTTCTTCGGTTCGTACCAGTTTTCTGAAGGAACCACCATTACCCCGTCTGCATCAAGAAAAAAACAATGATGATTTGCCTGCATCAGAAACAAGGGAATGCCGGACAGGGTGGAAGCAATCTGCTCTCCGGTTTCTTTTTCGGCCAGAATTACCCGCTCCCTTACGGTACATTCCTTCTCCAGGGCCGCCAACTCCTGAAGGGCCGCCTTTGCCATACTGGCAGGAAGAATACCGTCGTTTACACGGGGAAGGTACTTGTGCAATACCGGGAAGTTTTTCTCCCGGCCCTTTTCACCTAAACAAGTGTAAAATAAGTCACAGCCAGAGGAGTCAAACAACCATTCGTTGCAAATCACCATGCCATGGTGTTCGCAGGAATGATCAAGCCATGCTGTAAATTCCCTTTCCATTGCGAAGGCCCTTTCCCTGTCACTCTCATATAGTTCAGAGGGAATTTTCAGGTACATTCCTCCAACATCAAACCTGAAAAATTCCTTGCATGGAGGATCAGCAACCTTGCCGGTCTGATAGCAATTGCAATGCACATAACCATGATAACTCATTGGCCGCCCTGATTTCATACTTTTCAGGAAGCACTTGCTTAACCTCCTGTTTGTTTCTTTATCTGTTCAGATTACCTTAGCTTAATGCAGTTCAGGCGCAAACCGGCTGAATTACCTGAAAGATGCTTCCACCAGCGCGATTTCTTCATCGGTTAATCCGTAAAGCTGGTAAACCAACCGGTCGATCTGTGCTTCCAGCGCAGAGCTGTCATTCTCCGGTCTCAACTTTTTCAGATTGATCACTTCAGATGACAGGCTATCCAGGACATCAGTCCGGATCATTGGTATCTGACCGAGGTATTGCCTGATAAACCTCAGGTAACCTCCCCTGATTGACTGAGTGAGGCTTGAATAAAAAAAGTGGATCAGTTTTGAATTCAGAATGGCAAGGTCTGACAAGGTGAGGCCGGGAATGATGTAAGCTGTATTTGCGCAGTAAAACCCGGCCTTTTCATCGAGCAGGGCTTCACACCTTAATGCAATATCAGGCAACAGTATCTTCGGCTTCTCAAACTCTTCATAATAATCACAAGGCCTTAGTTCCCACCAATAATTTCCTTTATCAAATCTCTTCTTCGCTTTATCAGAAAACCTGTTTAAATAATCCATAACTACAGGATATCGTTCAGACATTCCTTTAAAAGCATTTTCTTCGGCCAATCGTCCAAAAAGACTTTGAGTTACACCATTTTTAAACAAGATCAAATACTTATCAGATACAGGTTGCCGGTAGCGTTTTATATCCCTTCCGGCCAGAAAAGGTTTGATGATTTCGGCACTCTGAGGATCCTCTGCAATCAGTTTCTCCCTGGTGTGACTGTCAATGACAAATGCTTCATTCAAACCGGTTTTGATTCCATAGAAGATTTTGTGCTTTGAATACTCAACTAAGGGTATTCCAGCTAATCTCAATTTCGATAATAATTCTTGCTTTTTATTGTCAATCAATGACCAACCATCATCATTCAGGTTGTTTCTTGAAATTTTCATCGAATTCTCCTTAACAAACTGTTCAAGCCCGGATGGATATTCAAGGGTTGTAAGGCTTGCTGAGTCAAACTCATCACCCGAAACATCCTTTATCAGATGAAGGATGCAGGGGTAGGTTGTTGCTTCTTCAAACACAGGCAGGTCGCCGAAATCAACCACTGACCTGATGCTGATATTTTTAAGCATTCTCCTTAGTGCCCCTCCATAACCTGCACGCATCCATTTGTTGGGCAGAATGTAAATAAATTCTCCGTAGGGCTTCAGCAACTTAATGCCGCATTCAACAAAATAGGAGTACAGGTCAGCAGTACCGGCATACACACCATAATGCCCCGACAGGTATGGCTTCAGTTCAGTGAATTCTTCCTGCCTGATGTAGGGTGGGTTTCCGATCACCACATCAAAGCCTGTAAAATCGCCGTTGTCGTTGAGTACCTCAGGAAATTCAAACCTCCACTCAAACGCATTTTCATAAATGCGGTTGCTTCTGATTTCTTCAATCTCAGCTTCAAGACGTTTGATTTCGGTGGTAAGTTTCGCAAGCTTTTTGTTCCAGGCCGACTTTTCCTTTTTCGATAATTCAAACAACTGTCCCTGGTTGGTAAGTGTGAACAGCTCTCCGTTCAGGTTCCGCAGGCGTTTTACTTTTGGGTCGTTCTGTGAAATTTCGCTGCGGAAGCCGCTCCTGATCTCGTTGATCAATTTCACCATTTCGCGTTTTTCTTCTTTACTGCCTGCATTCCGATAGGTGGAAACAGCAAGGCGGTAACCATCAATGGTCCAGCGGCTGGCGCTTTTTCTCAAAGCCTGTTTCAGGTCAGCATCCAGCGGAAACCGGCTGATAAGCGAGTTGCCACATTTGATGTTGATGTCGATGTTTGGCAGGGTTTCCAGTTGAGAAGGACTTTTGTAATAGGCGTTTTTCAGCAATTCGATCCAGAGGCGCAAACGGCATATCTTTACTGAGTTCTGGTTGATATCCACTCCAAACAGACAGTTCTCGATGATGGTCTGCTTTTCGTGAAACAGAGTTTCCTGCACCCGTTGGCTTTCGTGATTGCCAGGGTTGTACACAAAAAGTTCACCGTCTTCGTCAGTCACAGCGAGTTCGTCGTTTACTACTTCAAGCCGGTATTCTTTCATCCGCCTGCCATGGCGGTCCTGCAGAATTTTCAGCTCGCTTTTTATGGCGATCAGTTCGTTAAGGGCTGAAACCAGAAAATGGCCTGAGCCTACTGCAGGATCGCAGATTTTAATGCTGTTGATGAGCCGGTTGGCTTCATCCCTGTCCTCAATTTTATCGTACAGCGAGGCAATGCTTGTGCAATTCCAGCCCTTCGTTTCATTAAACTTCTGTACCACAGCCCTGCGCAGCGTTTCGCGGCTCATATACATGGTGATGAAGCCGGGGGTAAAGAAAGAGCCGTCTTTGTATCCGTTGATTTTTTCAAAGATAAGGCCGAGCACCGAAGCATTGATGAGTGTTTTATTATCCTCCTGAATCTCCTCACTTCCCTCACCGGCAAAGTCGTAGGCAGCAAGAAATGCAAACAGATACCCCAGAGGGTTCATTTCCCCGGAATGCTTTTTACCGGTCGTATCTTTAAGAACGGTATTGGTGTAAACCGGCAGGGGCTTGTCGTTGCGGAGGTTGCTGATCAGGATGGTATTATGCTCTGTTTCAGTAGGCTCAAACAGTGAACTGTTCAGGTAAGGAACCATGGCAAACCGTCCTTTTACATCCTCATTGCGGTCTTCATGCCTGCGGGCAAGCACCTGAAAAAAAAGGCTGTTGAGGTCATCATAATCGCCGATGCTTGCTGAATTCAGAAATGCATAGGCCTTGTCGCCTTTGTGGTAAGCAAGCAACTGCGCTTCGAGCAGTTTCAGAAACAGGATACGGTTAATCCAGGTAATCACCAATTCAAGGGCAACATTGAACAGGCGCTCCTGCATGGTAGCGCCATATCTTAAGGGGTTTTCGAGCCTTGTAATTTTCTCGAGACTGTCGAGCTGAATGATTGCATTCTCAATCAATGAACCACTCTGGCGTTTGCCTTCAGGCTTACGTCCGATCAGCTTTTTGCCACCGCTGGCCACTTCTGTGAGGCCGATAATGTGCAGTAACTCACTGTAAAACCGCTTGTCTAAGGTGTTGCTGTCATTGGCAAACGGCAGCTTGAGCAAATGGGCTGGAGAAAGCAGTTTGTATAATGCAATCAGTTGACGGTCATCGCTTTTATCTGTATTTCTCAATGCCTTTTCGTAGTGCCGCAGGTCGAACCAGGTAAATTCGATGTCATGTTTCAGCGCTGCAATGAAGGGCGCAACAACCTGTTTATAGAAAAAATCAGTACGGTTATCAGCCAGTTGGCCTTCTTCAAAATCACTAAACAACCTTGCGAGGTTTTTATCCTGGGCAAAAACCCTGTCGAACACCCTTGCATCAAAGATAAACCACTCATAAATGTTGGTGGCAATCAGATACTTTAAACCGAGATTCCTGCGTGTTATTCTCTCTCTCAGGTAGTAAAGTACCAGCTCATGAATGGCCTTCACATTCAGCCCCCCAATTTGTTGTTCATGGGTTTCGCCGGGTTTTGGCACCCTTGGCATTTCGGTGCGGTTGGTAGGTTTCTTGGTTTCAATGATTACTCCAACCTCACCGGAAGCCTTGTCGCTATTGTGTATCACCAGGTCCGACCTGCCTTTTGTGTTGATGTAATGATGCGGGTCGTACCATGTTTTCTTCAGAAATTCAGTGATCAGGTTTTTGTGAAATTCTTCAGATTCGGAATCGTTTGAATAGTCAAGCAGCCGGATAAGCCCGGATTTGAATGATTCGATTTCGCTACGGTTCGGCTTTACTTTAAGATAGGCCTTATTCAATGCCTGGCGGGGATTCATACTACGAAAATCCATAAATAATCAACGAATGAATGTTGAGTCCACTCCGAAAACTTCTTTTTTGAATTTTCGTCGCAGCTCAATGTTTGATTTAGACAAATATACGGTTATTTGGGGTAGGGCATTAGGAGAGTGCTTTTTTTGTGTGTACTGAAAAGGTGCTGCAGATGTAAGATATTTTTTTATGGCTATACATGCAGGCTGGTTCCCGGTTTTGTGCAATACCTGGGCGATAAATCCTGGTGCGGCTTACCCATAAGGCTATATTTTACAGTAACGGAAAAAGAACACCCCAGCATGCAGATTCCAGTTGAATGTCCCCTCATCCTGAGGCGGACTATCACCGCATACTAAGGCGGACTATCCCTGCCTGGTAAGGCGGACTATCCCCGCTTAGTAAGGCGGACTACTCCCGCATAGTAAGGGGGACTGACTCCGCATTGAAAGGCGAACCAGTACTATAACTTTTAGCTAAACAGTTCATTTGCAAAACACATAAAAATGCCCCGCCAACAGTGGATGATATGTTTAGCGGGGCTAAATAGTTAATGCTGATATGCTATCCTACGTTCAGAATATAGTCGAAAATAAACGTTCTGGCTTCCTTCAATTTGTTGGCTGAAGTAGAAAACTGTGTAGTCAGGCTGAGTTTATAATCTCCGGCAGGGAGATTGGCAGGAGCTACAAAGCTGATTTTCGATGGGTCATTAATCAGGATTGAATTCATGGGAATAGCAATACTTTCGCCATTCTCCTGATTGATAAGCGCTATGCCCACACCCTTACCTTCACCATCGATTCGCATCCTGCTTCCGGTCAGATTAACGCCACCCCCAGGGGTAATTCTCGTGTTTTCTTCACCGGTTGTTACATCAATCAACGAATTGATGGCAAGCCCGGAAGCAGATAAACCTCGTACCTCAACGGTTGTTTCCTGCACAGCCTCCCGTAACTCTGCCACCGGTGTAACATTAACATTCAATTTGTGAATACTTGAATCCCAGCGGGCATTGTCACCGATAAAAACACCGTTTACAGTCATGCTAAAGTAGCCCAGGCCAAATCTGACCGATGCGCCGTTGGATATCTCCTCAATAGCGATTTGCTTCAGAATTTCGAGCGCGGACTTCATAGTTGTTGCACTCAGATCAGTCCGCCGGGAGACTGCAATTTTTACAAGGTCATCCTCATTTAATGAACGTGTGGTCACCACACGACCGAAGCGATCATCTTTTCTTTCTGTCAGAACCAGATCCTGAAGTTCAACAATGACACTTGATTTTCCATTGGTTGCCATAATACATAAAAATTAAGGTTAATAATTGATTGATTTGGATATGGGGGTTATTCAATCGCAATTGATAATACAAAAGCAAGAAACTTATAAATAGGGGGTATAGCTGCTAGCAGTATTTTGAGAGTAAGGCTGGCTAAGTTTTATATCATACGTTTACAAATATAATATATAAAAAAGCGGATTGCTTGGAAAATGAATAACTGCTCGAGTTTAGTTATCCAGCGTAGTGGTTTGATGAATAAGTGTAAGTGTTTTAAAATTTTTCACTTGTGTAATTGTTTTTATGATATTAACCCAAAAAGTGAGTAAAATGAAATATTTCTAAGTTTAAGGTTGAGATACTTAAAAATTGAGATGGTAAAACCCACACTTTACAAAAAAGCAATAAACTAAGATTAGGGACGAAACCTCTATCAAAGTGAATGGTTTCATGCCGTGAAATGTCCTCCCATTTTCAACAACAAGGAAACTGATTCCTTTTTTTGTAGCTTTGATTTTTGATCCGGATGTTAGTAACAAACTCATTCTTCCTAACTGCGGCCCTCTACTTGAGGAGAGTGAGGGTTGAGGCGCATTCCTGGCTGGATTACGGGGCAAGATTCTATGACCCGCAGATCGGACGGTGGACAGTTATTGACCCACTTAATGAAATAATTCGTTCATGGAGTCCTTATTCTTATGCATTTGATAATCCAATCAGATTTATTGATATTGACGGAATGATTCCTTGGTCATGTCTTGTTGCTGGTTATAATTCAGCAAATACGCCAAATGCTCCTATAATGGCTAGAAATTACCCAACATTAGGTTATGTAAGGCCTCACCATGGTATTGACATGCCGGCTGCCAAAGGTACTGCTATTAATGCAGCTGCTGGAAGTAAAGTGATCCATGCAGAAGCTCATAGAGGATATGGAAATACTATAGTTATTGATCATGGTAATGGTTATTATACACTATATGCACATATTCAAGATGGAGGTATGAAAGTCGGCATTGGAGATGAAGTTAAGAATGGTCAAAAAATTGGAGAAGTCGGAAAATCAGGCGGAATAAGTACAGGCGATACCACCAGGAACAGGCTGATAATGAAGTATTTTATTTCATTATCAGCCTGTTATGTGAGATTTTGAGTGTTTTGGCTTCATTCTGAATCTTGTTCTTTTCAATGTTTACGGCAATTTTTTCTACAAAATTTCTACACAAATTTTAAGATAAATTGCCCATGAACACAGCTCATTTCCGCATTGAATTGCGCACCGACAAGCAAAAAAAGAACGGTGCTTTTACCCTTCAAATGTATGCATACATCAACGGGGTGAAAAAGTATTACTCCCTTCGTCAGTACATAAGTAATCCCAAACACTGGAACCCGGACAAACAAGAGGTTTCAGTAAAATGCGATAACTGGCATTTAATTAACAATACTATACAAGTGTATTTGACCAAAGCCCGAAACTTTGTTTTGACTGCCAATGTTGAAGGTATAAAGATTAATATCAGCGAATTTGACCGCCTGAGGAGACGGGACAGCACGGAAGGGGATGACATTACTAAATTTATTGAAAATTATATTAAAAATTTTGGGAACCGTCTGAAACCGGCTACAATAGCTTCCTACGAAGTTCAAATACGTAAATTGAACCGGTTTCGCAGCAAAACTGCGTTTACCGATCTTTCCCCTTTCTTCTGGACACAATACCAGAGTTATATGATAAGTTTGGGCAACAATCAGAATACGATAGAAAAAGCATTCAGAATTTTAAAAGTTTTTATACATCTTGCCATTGATCATGGAATTATTAAAGAAAATCCTCTTGTAAAAGTAAAGGTTAAAACAGTAAATGGTCATATGGATTACCTGTCATTAGAGGAATTGTCTGCAT
>CALMDN010000238.1 GCA_937864935.1 uncultured Bacteroidales bacterium | reverse complement strand
GCCGTTGTTTATTCATGGTGCAGGTGCTTCGAATTTCGCCAAATACAGCACCAACCTTGACAAAGTCAGGGGTTCATACATGCACAACTCTGAAACCGGAGCCGGAATCATTGAGCTGCTGAGCGTGTTACCGGCCGCTGGTCCTTCCATCATCCCCGGAAGCATAGCCAATACCTGGACCGGTGCAGTCAGCAGCAACTGGTTTGACGCAGCCAACTGGGCCAACAGCACCGTACCCGATGCCACCACCGATGTAAGCATCCCCGGTTCAGTGGTCAACTTCCCCGAACTTACCGCATCAGCCGCTGTTGCCAGCCTCACCCTTGAAAACGGTGCAATGCTTAAGGGCAATGCCTTCCTTACCGTTAACGGACAAACAGAAGTTAAGGTTGATCTGGGTGCCGGTGAATACCATTACATCAGCTCTCCGGTAGCCAACCCCACCGCCATCAGCGCTTTCCCTGCTAGCACTTACCTGCGCAGCTATGACGAACCTTCAGGAAATTGGGTGAACCTCACAGGCAACGATGTGCTCGCAGCCGGCAAAGGTTATTCTTCATGGATTGCCGATGCAGCTACCGCAAGCTTCAGGGGTACCTTAAACACCGGTGCATTCTCACCAGCGCTGACCAACCTCGGAAACAGCGGCAACGACCAGTACGATGGTTACAACCTGATCGGAAATCCCTACTGCTCTTCCATAGACCTTGACCATGCTTCTTTGATTTACAGCAACATCATGCCAACCGCCTATCTATGGGATGGTGATGCCAATCAGTATGCCTGCTACAACTGGAATACCCAGACTGGTGTGAACGGTGGCGGAAGGTACATTCCTGCAGGACAGGGTTTCTTCGTCAAGTCAGCCGGTGCCGGTGTACAGCCGGGTTTCACCTTTACCGAAGAGTCAAGGAGTTTTGGAGTACAGGAGTTTTACAAGAGCGGTATTTCAAACCTTATCCGTCTTCAGGTAAGCGGTGAACAGATGAAGAATGAAGCTGTGGTCATGTTCAATGAGCAGGCTACCACTGCCCTCGAAACCGATTTCGATGCCTTTGCCCTGAAGGCTTCTGCCATCAACTTCATCTATACCCGTTCAAGCGAAAGCTACGATCTGGCCATCAACGCCCTTTCCTCACCGGAGGTCAGCAATGTGGTTCCGGTATATCTCGACGTAGTTAAATCAGGTAACTATACCATCACCGCTTCCGGTCTCGACAACTTCACCTACAGCCTGCCGGTATGGTTCACCGACCTGAAAACAGGCAGCAGCCAGAACCTGCTTGAGAACCCTGTTTACAGCTTCAGCGCTTCAACCGGCGACAACGCCGCCAGGTTTATGCTGAGCTTCGGCACAGTAGGTATAGAAGATCCTGCAACTGCCGGCACCGTTGTTTACGCTGAAAATTCAAACATCCATGTAATTACTCCTGAATTATTCAACGGTTCTGTTAAGGTTTACGATATGTTGGGTAAACTGTTGGCAGAGCGCAGGATCAGCGGTGCCGGTGAAACCATCATCAGCCTGAAACAGGGTGGTGCTGCCTGTCTGGTGACGCTCATCAGCAACCAGAGCACCGTAACCCGCAAGGTTGTACTTAACTAATTGACAAACCCTCAAAAAATCACAGTGATGAAAAAACTGATCATAATAGTTTCCCTGATCGTTGCCCCCCTTGCTTTCACATTTGCCCAGCCCAATCCTGGCAACAATTCGGGCGGCACCCCGGTTGGTGGTGATCCCATCGGAGGAGGAACAGCTCCCATCGGAGGCGGCCTTGTGCTGTTGCTGAGCATGGCAGCCGGTTACGGTTTGAAAAAAGTGTTTGATGCAAAGAATAAACTGGCAGAGTAGTGTGTGTCTGTTGAGTTGAAAGGCCGGGGTTTAATATCCCGGCTTTTTTGTGCGCCAACGGAAGCATGGGGCATGGGGCGCCTGTCTGACAGCTTGGGGCATGGGGCAGGCGCAGGGCACAGGGCGCAGGGCAAACAGCAATAAGCATGGGGCTTGGAGCTTGGAGCTTGGGGCATTGGGCCGGTGGCTGAGTGATTTCACGGAAAAAGAGGTTAATTGAATATCGGATTTTGATTCCGGAAATAGAATCGACGCCATAGGATACAGGTCGCAGGTGCCGATGGCCATCGGCACTTTAGCCATTGGCACCATCTGGTTTTCACAATTAAGGCCCGGAGCACACGCAAAAGAGTATTTACATGAGTAACCTCTTGCAATTTTTTAAAATTACATGAGTTCTGTCGTGTTTTTTATATTTTTGTAATAAGAAAACAAGTCTGATGATACATCGGTTTATTGAAAAAGACATCCTTGAGAGGTTGTTGCGGAATGACAGCGGGCGCAAAATCGTGATTATTTACGGAGCCAGACAGGTAGGCAAAACGACCCTGGTGAAGCAACTTCTTCAGGCACTTCCTTCGCTCAGGTC
>CALMDN010000237.1 GCA_937864935.1 uncultured Bacteroidales bacterium | reverse complement strand
CGGACAATAGTGATTTGTTATGACAAATCACTTTAAATATCACACAAAAGTGTTATTGACCTGAAAATATCAGCCCGATAAATTTGCAGTCAGAGATAAGCTTTGATAGTATTTCATTCAAGAATGAACCAGTTTTTATATCTGAATTCACTGTTTTTCCAACGGCAAAGAGGAAGTGATTTCATGAATTTTGAGTCAGTTCCTTTGATTGGCACTTCTGAACAATGAATGCTTTTAGCACAAAGTATCTTTTATCTCAGAAATTAAAATATGATCGTTTTCAATTTTCTCTGAATATCAATAACCTAAAAACCTTTAAACATGAAAAGAATCAGCAATTTAATCATTTCAGTTATCTCATTGCTTTTGTGCTCAATGGGTTTTGCTCAAACAAGCGAATTTTCAACTTCAGACGGAATCAAATGGGGTATGTCACAGAGTGAGATCAAAAAGATTAAGATCGATGCACCACTGTCAACCCAGGAGGACCAGATTGTTTTCTATGATATGCGGGAGGGAAGAAGTGAGACTTACTTTCTCTCGGGCGGTGCGCTTTATAAGATTTTTACCAGTAAAGATGTTTATTCGAAAAAGGATGGAGATAAGTATTTTGAGAAAATGAAACTTGAACTTACAGAACGTTTCGGCGCTCAGATGAATAATGTTTCAGAGAATCTGATCGAATGGAATGTATCTGGTACGAAAATCACCTTATTAAGGTCGCTCTCAAAAAAGGGCGGGTTCGTTTCCGTTGAATATCTAAAATCATGACCGGCACTTTATCCAGACATTTTCTCTTTGGTGTAACCATTCTGATGGTTCAGTTATTCTTTCTGATACCAAATTCCCTATGCGGTCAGACGGATTATCTGTTCTCCAAGCCGAATTTCAGGGATGTTCTCATCAGTTGCAAGGATGTTGAATTTCTCACCAACAGAACCCTTGTAGAATTCTCAGGTTCAAAATATGAGGGGTACTATGATTTTATGGGCAACCTCAACAAACTCGACAGGGATATCCCTTTGGGTGATTTTAAGGTTACTTATACATATTCTGTAAAAGAAGGGAGTGAGAACTGCATGCTTGGCATGACCTATTTGACACAGGATAAAAACAGCAGTACATATTTTACTTTTAGTTTTATGCTCAGTCAGTCTGGAGAATTGCATTTTTTCAGTGGCATTCCTGTGAAATACGAAGCACCTTTCGCGGAGAAGAACTTCACCATTGAGCCATGCCCGTCACTGAAGAAGGGTTTTGCATTGAATGAGGTTTCAGTTGTACGAGAAAGCCGGAACTGGTACCTGCTGGTTAATACTGACACGGTAAAGAAAGTTGTGGAACCAGCCTACAAGGTACCCAACAGTGAACAGTTGTCTTTCAACCCGGCTCCTTTACTGCACTACAACAGCAATGTGTTGTTGCGCAAAGGGAAGCAGAAGCTCGAATTCTATAAATGTTCTCAGACCTTTTATCCGATCAGTTCGGAAATTGAGGCGATTTCGACTTTGCTGGTTAATTTAACCGGGAACTATACCCTGACCCCGGACTGCAAAACCGGAAGTACCTCCTATTGTTTCAACATCCGGGTAATTTATGAGCGTGAAGGTATGGATCACAAAGTCCTTATCTCGGGCATCACCGTTGAGCCACGTCATTATTATCTTAGAAAAGACAAGGTTTTCAACAATTGGTATTGCGATATGAACGAGAACGATGTGCTGGTTTCAAACGGAGAGAAATACAACATCCGGCGTCTGTATTTTTATCCTTCGAAACACAGTTCAAGCATCAGCTTTAACGTTCAGCGCAGGGAGGCAAAAGATGGAGGCGTTTATTTGTTTGACTGTGATTTCAGAGGGTCAATAATCCGATAGCTTTTAGATTACAGGTTTATTGCAGGCTGCGACCGCTGTATGCACCCTACAGAATGAACAATCAGCAAGCAGGTGACTAAACGGCGAAATACTTCTTTTTCATGCTTAAGGCCGCACCCACCAGGGCGATCATTACCGGAACCTCCACCAAAGGTCCGATCACAGCCGCAAAGGCCTCTCCTGAATTCATCCCGAAAATGGCAATCGACACAGCAATGGCCAGTTCAAAATTGTTGCTGGCAGCGGTAAACGACAGAGTGGTGGATTGCGCATAACCGGCACCAACCTTTCTGCTCATGTAAAATGACACAAAAAACATGATTACGAAATAAATCAGCAACGGAACCGCGATGAGTACCACATCCAGCGGGATTTTTACAATGTACTCTCCCTTGAGTGAGAACATCACAACAATGGTAAAAAGCAGGGCTATCAGTGTCAGCGGACTGATTTTCGGGATGAACACCCGGTGATACCATTCTTTATTCTTCACCCTGATCAGGATGTACCGGGTAAGAAAGCCGGCGAAAAAGGGAATCCCCAGGTAAATAAATACGCTCTCCGCGATCTGGCCAATGGTGATATTCTCCACGGCATTGCTGGTGGGAATGCCGAACCATCCGGGCAATACAGCGATGAAGAACCACGCATACACTGAAAAGAAAAGCACCTGAAACAGGCTGTTGAAAGCCACCAGCCCTGCTGCATACTGGGTATCGCCTTTGGCCAGATCGTTCCATACAATCACCATGGCAATGCACCTGGCCAGTCCTATCATAATGATCCCGTACACATAAGGCAGATTGGCGTTGTTTTCACCCGGAAAAAGTTTGAACAGCAGCACTGCCAGCAGAAACATCAGCACCGGCCCGATGATCCAGTTCTGAATCAGCGATAGGGTCAGTACCTTCACGTTGCGGAAAACATCCCCCAGCTCTTCGTATTTAACTTTGGCCAGGGGAGGGTACATCATGAGAATCAACCCGATGGCAATGGGAATGTTGGTGGTGCTTTCGGGTGAAGATTTCAGGGATTCCCAGAAAGAGGCTACCGCCGGAAAGAAATAGCCGGTAAGCACACCAATAAACATGGCGAGAAATATCCAGAGGGTAAGATACCTGTCGAGGAATTTTAACCGGGGTTTTGATGGCATAATGATTTCAGGTTTTCAGTGAATAATTTGTTGTTGCAGCTTTCAGCAGTCACAATTACAGCCGCAGGCTTTGGGTTGTTCGGGTTTCTCAGCGTAAACGGTCATGCTGTATATTCCGGTACCCGATGCCTTGAAACT
>CALMDN010000236.1 GCA_937864935.1 uncultured Bacteroidales bacterium | reverse complement strand
CGGTGAAAGAGGGCTTCTGGCTTTCGGATGCGGCTGGCTTCATCATGCTGGTATCACCTTCCGGAAAACTCCTTCGGAAGTTCGACTTCAGCAGTTCAGGCAAGGCAATATTCAAGATGATACGCGACGGGCAGGGAAACCTTTGGGCCTGCCAGGATATGAACCAGCGTCTTATCTGCATTCTGCCTGACTTCTCGAGCAGATTCTATGGTGAAGCAGAAGGCCTGGCTTCAAGGGTTATTTCACTTTCGGTAAACTCTTCGGGGGAGTTGTATGCAGGTGGAATGACAGACAACGCATTTCTGCTGATTTACAACCGCTTCATCGATAAATTCATTAACCTGAGTGAGCGTATTGATTTTGAACGGAATATCGATATCAATGTGAATGATATCGCTTGTTTACCACGGAGTTCTGATCTCTATCTGGGTACATCGTTCGGGCTGATCAGACTGAAAAGCGGGATATTTTCCAGGGTGAATCTGGGCGAATATACCGGAAATTCTATCAAGGCCATTGCCATCGATTCGCTCGGATTTGTCTGGTTTGCCAACAACCAGGGGCTTCACCGTTACAAGGGCGGAGACCTGATGTCGTTTAACGAACGCATGGGCTTGCCATCCAAAAACGTCGCATACCGCGGATTGTCGGTCGACCAGCGGAACCGCCTCTGGGCAGGAACGCTTTCGGGCATCGCTGTTTCAGCTCCGCTGAAGCTGCCTGCCCGTACCCTCACCCCGAATATCCGTCACTTTGCAGTGAATAACAATCAACTGGCTTACAAACACGGACAGACGATCAGTTTTGACAACAAAAGCTTTCTGAACCTTCAGCTGGCTTCTCCTGAATTTCCGGCCAAGTACATTACTTATGAACGACTGATCGAAGGACTGGATTCGGCCTGGATACCGCTTCCCTCCGATGGAAGAATCTCCCTGGGCGGGATAGAACCCGGGAAATACAGGATTTTCGTCAGGGCGAGGCAAGCTGGTAATTATATACACAGCATTCCTTTCAGGGGAGTGATTGAGATTACGCGCATCTGGTATGAGCGGTGGTGGGTTGTTTCGCTGATGATTTTAACCCTTTTTACGCTTTACCGTATCGGCATCAGATGGCACTCGAGAAGGCTGCGGTCTGACAACGAAAAACTGGAGGAGATTATCAGGCAGAGAACGGCAGAAATCGTACACCAGCGCGACCAGATTGAAGAGCAGAACTCCAGAATTCTGCAGAAAAATGAAGACCTGAGCCACAAGAACCTTGAACTGGAACATGCCAAATCTCAGGCCGAGGCAGCCAGCATCGCCAAATCGCAGTTCCTTTCGGTGATGAGCCACGAAATACGCACGCCGATGAATGCGGTAATTGGTGCCACCAACCTGCTGATGCGCGATAATCCGCGACCTGACCAGCTTGAAGATCTGAAAATTCTCAAATTTTCTGCAGACAACCTTCTCGGAATCATCAATGATATCCTTGACCTGAATAAAATTGAAGCAGGGAAGCTGGTGATTGAATCCATTGATTTCAACCTCAGAAACCTGGCTGAAGGGGTGTATACCTCCATGGTGCACAAAGCAAAGGAAAAGAAGATAGACTTCCGTTTTGAATACGATCCATTGCTTCCGCTGTTCATCCTGAGTGATCCTTTACGTATAGCCCAGATCCTCAATAACCTGGTTAGCAATGCAATCAAGTTTACAGAGAAGGGGGGGGTACTCATCGAAATTCATCTTGCCGGGAAGCATGAACATCTTTTAGACATAGAGTTCAGGGTTTCGGATACCGGGATAGGCATTCCCTCGGAGATGTTTGACGAAATCTTTGCAGCCTTTACACAGGCTTCCAGTGATACTACCCGGAAGTTTGGCGGAACCGGCCTCGGCCTTGCCATTACCTCCCGGTTGCTCGAAATGCTTGGAAGCACGATCAGGTTGCAAAGCGAGCCCGGGGAAGGATCCACCTTCTCCTTTGTGTTACGGGTAAACGAGAGCCAGCGCAATCTCGCTGAGCATGCTGAAAGGGATATTTCTGCCGGGCTCAGCCGCAAGTTTGACGGTCAGCATATCCTGCTCGTGGAAGACAATAAAATCAATGCCATCATTGCCCGCAAGTTCATGGAAGAGTGGAACCTGAGGGTGGATGTCGCGTTTGACGGACTCCAGGCCATTGAAAAGCTTGATCAGGGGAACTATCACCTGATCCTTATGGACCTGCAGATGCCTGAAATGGATGGCTATAAGACGACCTCCATTATCCGGGGCCGCGGGGCCGAACCTTTTGTTTCGATTCCGGTGATCGCACTGACAGCCTCCTCCAAATCGGAGGTGCAGGAGAAGATTATACAGGCTGGTATGAACGATTATGTTTCAAAACCCTTCGATCCTGAGGAGCTTTATTCAAAACTCCTCGCGTATCTGTGATAAGCTATTTCTTTAGCGGCTGGGCATACCGTCTGATGTCGTCGGCAGTAATGGTTACATCACACATAATGGCCAGACGTTCTACCACATTCCTCAGTTCCCTGATGTTTCCTGTCCAGTTGAGCTCCCTAAGAGCCTCATGGGCTTCTTCGGTGAACCGAAGTACAGGCTTACCACTGGTTTCGCATATCTGGCTGATGAAATGGTTGGCCAGCAGGGGGATATCATCGCGTCGTTCGTTCAGCGACGGAACATGGATAAGGATGACACTCAGGCGGTGGTAAAGGTCCTCCCTGAAGTTCTTCTGCTCAATCTCATCCTGCAGGTTTTTGTTGGTAGCTGCTATTACCCTTACATCGACCGGAATTTCCTTTTCTCCGCCAACGCGCATGATTTTGTTCTCCTGCAGGGCCCGCAGTACTTTGGCCTGGGCAGAAAGGCTCATGTCCCCGATTTCATCCAGAAACAATGTGCCTCCGTTTGCCTGCTCAAAATCGCCTTTGCGCTGTTTGATGGCCGAGGTAAACGATCCCTTTTCATGCCCGAACAATACACTTTCGATGAGTTCACCCGGGATGGCTGCACAGTTCACTTCCACGAAGGGTCCTTCCGAGCGGTTACTGAGCTCGTGCAACCAGCGGGCTACCAGCTCCTTGCCGCTTCCATTACCTCCTGTTATCAGAACCCGGGCTTCGGTAGGCGCTACCCGGTCGATCATCTGTCTGATCTGCTGAATGGGCTCCGATTCACCGATCATCTCATAGGTTTTGCTCACTTTGCGCTTCAGGGCACGGGTCTCTTTTACCAGACTGCCTTTTTCCATGGCATTCCGAATCGTGATCAGCAAACGGTTAAGGTCAAGCGGTTTGGAAATATAGTCGTAGGCTCCGCGTTTGATGGCGTCCACGGCTGTGTCGATAGTGCCATGCCCCGATATCTTCACTACAGGCG
>CALMDN010000235.1 GCA_937864935.1 uncultured Bacteroidales bacterium | reverse complement strand
ATGTCAGTCAGCTGATCGGCGCACTCAACACCTAGTCCTGTGCCCTGATAACTATACCTGTTATCTTAACTGACACAGGAACTGACTATTCAACCAGTGACTTTGCAAGCGGGGCTACTTCGTTGGCAACCTGACGGTTGAATTCAAATGCAAGCGACTGGTAATTCACCGCATCTACAATCGTTCCAATGAAACAGATACCGGCGGTAAAGAAGTAAAGAATCCCCATACCGATCTGGTTGATGAGAAAGCGGTGAATTCCGGCAAAGCCCAGCAGACCAACCAGACAGGTAAGCAGAATGATCTGGGGGTCTTTACGCCGTGAACGGTAGATAAATGAAAACTGCTGAGCCTGTTTGTCACTGAAATCCTTGATCAGCATCTGAACATGATTGAGTTCCATTCCCTGCAACTCGGGCAGGTGTAAAAGTACATTGGCCATTGGGTAGAAGTTTTTGGTTAGTTGTAAAACACTGGTTTTCTGAAAATCACAATAATCCGCCACAAAAGAATCGCTACTGCTGCAATCCCCAGGGGGTGGGCCTGAAACGAATGGATGATATCGCCTCTGAACAGCCATGACACTGCATGACCCAGACCACATCCCGGACAAAAATCAAATCCGCTTGCTTTCAGCGGGCAAAGGCTGGCATGTTCATCTGTGGGTGGCATTGCTGCCATCAGGGTTAGCCCTGCAATCCAGATAAATGCCTCAGCCCTTGACCTCAGATACTGAAATGTTCTTCTCATTGCTAAGGATTGTGATTGACTGATTCACAAATATAGACCATTATCGCTGTGGCCGGCAAAGTTAAAAGCATGAATCGGGAGAATAACAGCATGAAAGGCTCTGAATTCAGGATGAATCGCGCAACATATGCAGTCAATGAACAAGAGGCGACCAATAAAAGTCAGTCTGACGCAGGTTATAAGAGTTTATCAATTCAGCACACTTTTTCAATAAACTTCTGCCCGGCCATATTCGTCCGATCAAAATGAAATATTTATAAGGTGTTTGTCAATGAAAACCATTATTGTCCGGTTAAAATAAAAGAGCCTTGACTCCTAAACCCATTCCGATAGTATCGGGATAGTGTCAAAAGAAGAAAGTAAGGTACCTGTTTTGAATAATGGCTGCAATCCGGTATTATCAATCAGTTCAAAGGAAACCAAATATTTTCCCCGGGCACTGGTTAACCCCCGAAGTACGCATGGTTCATTAATCCCAATTATGACTGCATTATTTCAGCCCTGAAAATAGTCTGAATGTAACCATATACCTGGCTAAGAATAGAATGAATACTTCTATATAAGTTTGTGCTTACTTGGTGACCTGTTGTATTGGTGTCAAAAAAAAATCTCCGGCACATTAAAAAATGAAATACCATTTTTATCAGGCAATCCTTAAACAAAATTTAAAATTATTTGTTATGTCGGGAGATTAGCAAAATAGTTTAATTTTGCCGCCCGTTTCAGGAACGTTAGCATCCCCTGGCATTCAAACTTAATAATTATTTAACCTATTGACGATCAACAGATCAGATTTTTTCTCTTGCTTTGCCAGCCTGAACATCAACAAATTTCACACATAATTCAATCATGCCTTTAAACAAATTAAGAAACATTGGTATTGCCGCACACATTGATGCAGGCAAGACAACCACCACGGAGCGACTGTTGTTTTTCACCGGTGTAAACCGCAAAGTAGGTGAAGTACATGACGGAGCTGCCACCATGGATTTCATGAAACAGGAGCAGGAGCGCGGAATCACCATCGCTTCGGCAGCCATCACCTGTTCGTGGAACGGAACCCAGATCAACATCATTGATACGCCGGGCCACGTGGATTTTACTGTTGAAGTAGAACGCTCATTGCGCGTCATCGACGGTATGGTAGCACTTTTCTGCGCAGTTGGTGGTGTTGAACCACAAAGTGAAACTGTATGGAACCAGGCTGAACGATACAAAGTACCCCGCATTGCTTTTGTAAATAAAGTAGACCGCACCGGTGCCGATTACTATGATGTAATCAAGCAGATGAATGAAAACCTCGATGCCAGGGCCATTGCTTTTCAGATTCCTGTTGGTCAGGAGGATGATTTCAAGGGTATCATCGACCTGATGGCCTGCAAAATGTACACTTTCAAGGACAATGAAACCATCGTTTCTGAAATTCCTGAAGACTACAAGGCCAAAGCCAGGGAATTCAAACAGCAGCTGGTAGAAAACCTTGCCGATTTCAATGAGGAAATTCTTGAACTCTTCCTTGAAGACAAAGAGGTACCGAATGAGATGCTGAAAACTGCTGCCCGTGAGGCCACACTGAAACTCCTGATTACTCCGGTATTCTGTGGCGCTGCCTACAAAAACAAAGGCATTACACAGTTGCTTGATGCCATCGTTGATTACCTCCCCTCCCCTGTTGATAAGGGCGCTGTGGTTGGTATGGATGTGGACGATCATGACAAAGCCCGTCATCGCAATCCATCACCCAAAGAACCTTTTGCCGCACTCGCCTTTAAACTCATCCACGATCCCTATGTTGGTCAGCAGACTTTTGTAAGGGTTTATTCGGGTACGGTGAAGAGCGGTATGCAGCTGATGAACTCAACCAAAGGCAAACCCGAACGTATCGGCCGTATCCTGAAGATTCATGCCAAAGACCGTGAAGAAGTCAATGAGGCCGGTCCTGGCGATATTGTTGCACTTATCGGACTGAAGTACACCAAAACCGGTGATACACTCTGCGATATGGAGCACCAGCTTCACCTCGAATCCATTCACATTCCGCCGAGTGTTATCGAGCTCAAGATCAACCCGGCAAGCCGCAAGGATCAGACCAAACTCGGCGAAGCCCTTTCGAAACTGGTAAACGAAGATCCTTCTTTCCATGCCCGTTTTGATGAAGAAACCGAGGAAACCGTAATCGCCGGTATGGGTGAGTTACACCTTGAGATCATCGTTGACAGGCTGCGCCATGAGTTCGGTATTGAAGTGGTAGTTGGTGAACCTTCTGTTGCTTACCGCGAAACCATTTCGCAGGAAGTGGAAGTCGAATACCGTCACTCCAAACAATCCGGTGGTAAAGGCCAGTTTGCTCAGACCTACCTCAGGCTCGAGCCCAACGAAGGCAAAGGCTATGAGTTTATCGATAAAATCAAAGGAGGTTCTATCCCTGGAGAATATATCCCCTCGGTCAACAAAGGAATCATCAAAACCATGGCCGACGGCGTACTGGCAGGATTCCCTGTTGTGGATGTCAAGGTTGTGCTGCTCGATGGTCAGTTCCATCCTGTTGACTCATCTGACTTCGCTTTCCAGATCTGCTCATCCATCTGTTTCAAACAGGGTTTCATGAAAGCAACCCCTGTGCTGCTTGAGCCGGTGATGAAGATCGAAATCAACACTCCGGATGAATACATCGGGGATGTGGTTGGTAACCTGAACAAAAGAAGGGGCAAAGTTGAATCAATGCGCCGTCACCGAAAGGGATCGCAGAAGCTCAATGGTCTCGTTCCGCTGATGGAGATGTTCGGTTATGCGACTTCACTGCGTAACCTCTCCAGTGGCCGCGCCAACTATTCCATGGAATTTTACCAGTACATGCCGGTAACCAAAGCAGTTCAGGAAGAAGCCCTGAAAAAGATCGCAGAAAAGAAAAAAGCTGCAGAGGGCAGATAAGCATACCAAAACAAGGTTGAACTGCCGGCAGTTTCCTGTAATTCCCAGGATTGCCGGCAGTTCGCTTTTTAACGCATTCAGCCCGGCTGGGGTTGTGCCATGTTATCTGTGAAGGGTTCCTGAAATCTTGCCGGAATTTCGTTTCTTTGCAAAAAAAATGCATGAATATCCTGTTACTTGGTTCCGGCGGGCGTGAACATGCCATCGCCTGGAAGCTTGCCCGGAGTTCCGGAATCAGCAAGCTATACATTGCACCTGGAAATGCCGGAACCGGTATTACCGGCATCAATGTTGAACTCGACCTCCGTGATTTTCCTGAAATCAAGCGTTTCGCGCTTGAAAACGACATCGATATGGTGATTGTCGGGCCCGAAGAACCCCTGGTCAACGGAATTGTCGATTTCTTTGAAGCCGATGAACTGATCAGGCAGATACCGGTGATCGGACCGTCAAAATCGGCAGCCCGACTCGAAGGCAGCA